>JBCCNR010000047.1:0-9568 GCA_039025725.1 Pseudomonadota bacterium
CTTAAGCTTAACAGGTCATAGTGGTGCTACGATCAAAAAATTTGTCGAAGTTTATTGTGAAAATTGGCCATGTCCGCAGGATACGGCTAAAATTGCCCATTGCTGCGTTAAATTTCTTGGGAATATTCCCGATATTCCGCGCGAAATTTGCCTTGCACTGAAAAATTTTAGCACGTACGCTTTACATTCTATGAATGTCCACACGCCCTAAGTCACGCGGAGAATTATAACAAAATATGGCAGAGGAGGTTATCAAGGCCCTTACAAGGGAAATAGGTGGTTTTTCACAAGTAGAGAAAATTATTCTTTTTGGTTCGCGTGCACGTGGTGACAATGGTCATTTTTCTGATATTGATATAGCGATATTTGGTCAAATCGATGATGAAACATGGTCATATATCTGTAGGCTAGCGGATGTTGAGGATGATACAATCAAGACTTTACTGAAAATAGATCTGGTACGTTTTGAAAAGGTCGGGGAAGAATTGCAGAAAAGCATTATGGAAGAAGGGAAAATCCTTTATGAGCGATAAAGAAAAGCGATCTATCAAGGCCTTTCGGAACTTTAGCAAGGCTCTTCATAATCTTGAGCGCACAATGGCTCTTCCTTCAGATAATGAAGATTATCGCAATTCGGCAATTCTCTCTTTTGTTATTGCTTATGAACAGTTTTGGAAAACGCTCAAATGGATTTTGAAGGAATATATTGCGCTAGACATTAACGGGCCCAAGCCTATTCTTCAGGCAGCTTACGCGCAGGGATGGTTGGGAAATAAAGATAAATTATGGTTAAATATGGCGAATGATCGTAATCTTGTGGCGCATACATATGATGAAGAACGCGCAAGAGAAATATATGAGCATGTAAAGCAATATGCTGTCTCTATGCGTGATTGTCACAAAAAACTATCAGAATTATACCCTGATTTACAGCCCTAGAAGCTATCCAACAGGGTTAACAAAGATGATTTTTGAGAGATTTTTAGCTGAAAACAAACTAAAAAATCTGTGCATAGTGATGCTACGGACATATTTTTTAGTGAAGTTTGTAGGCAAAAATCACCAAAAAGGGCTTTTATTAACCCTGTTGGACAGCTTCTAATAGCTTCTAAGAGATTAGCGATTCCTCTTTTACAAAAATCTATTTTGAGCTATCCTCACTGAATATTTCTGAATTGGATTTAAAAGTGACAGATTTTATCATCGAAAATTATCTTTGGCTTAAAGCATTTCATCTTATTGCTGTGTTTGCATGGATGGCTGGTCTTTTTTATCTGCCACGCCTTTTTGTTTATCATGCAGATGCAGTGCTCGGCAGTGAGTTTGATGAAAAACTCAAGATCATGGAAAGACGACTTCTTAATGCTATAATGACTCCTGCAATGGTTGTCGCATGGGTTTTCGCTGTTATGCTGGTCTATTACCATATTGAGGCAGGAAGCTTCAAACAGGGGTGGTTGCATCTCAAAATTATGATGGCCGTTATTTTAACCATTATGCATAAAATGTGTATTTATTATCGCAGGAAATTTGCCAATGGCACGAATGAGAAATCGCATCGTTATTATAGATTTTTCAATGAAATCCCGACATTATGTTTGATAGTGATTGTTATATCTGTTGTTGTAAAGCCTTTTTAAAATCATGTAAAAAAGCTATATAAATTAAAAAAGTAAAAAATAAAGAGGCTTTTGTGTTTGCTGCGCTCGATCTGGGAACCAATAATTGCAGGCTTATTGTCGCGAAACCTGATGGTGCTGACTATGCGGTTGAAGAGACTTTTTCGCGCTCTGTGCGGCTTGGTGAGGGGTTATGGTCACATGGAAAGATACAGGCTGACGCGGAGGAGCGTACAATTCTTGCTTTGAAGGAATGTGCTGAGAGGCTTGAAAAATATGATATTATCCGCAAGCGCTTTGTTGCAACAGAGGCATGTCGTATGGCAGAAAATAGCGACACATTTTTACATAATGTTGCCGAGGCCACAGGGTTAAAGCTTAAGATTATTTCTAGGCAAGAAGAGGCCAGACTGGCCACCATGGCATGTACCTCTTTGCTTGACCGCGGCTATGATCGCGCTCTTTTATTTGATATTGGTGGAGGCTCGACTGAGATGGTCTGGCTCAACCTCCATTCTGGTATTTACAAAAAAGGTGGGTTCTGGCTACCAGAAATCATTGCATGGAAATCTCTTCCCAAAGGCGTTGTCTTGCTTGCGGAGGAATTTGCCAAGAACAATCATACAGAAGAGTTTTATCAACATATTGTGCGTGAAACCTATGCAGAAATAAAAGAATTTTATGCAAATATTCGCAATACTGACACGAAAAACTGGAAATCTTTTCATCTGGTTGGGACATCTGGGACGGTTACAACGCTGGCGGCGCTGTCACTTGGTTTAAAAAAATATAATCGCTTTGCTGTTGATGGGATTTGGATGCATGATGAAATGCTTCTGGACCTTATAAAAAAAGTAAGGCATCAGGGAAAATCTCTTGATGTGGCACAAAATTTTGTGGGCATGGAGCGCGCTGATCTTCTTGTGCCGGGATGTGCAATTTTACAAGCCATGACGGAGTTTTTTCCACATATCAAATTGCGTGTTGCAGATCGTGGGATACGCGAAGGCATTATGATGGAATTGATGATCGCCCATTTGCAACGTAAAACACCGCAGAAAAAGAAAAAACATTGAAATAGGTCCAGCTTATCGATAATAAGAGCATAGTAAATCTTTCTGAGGTATTTTTATGTCTGACAGCGCAGTTTTTGAAGCTATTAAAAAGCAATTGGCCGATCATAAAATCGTGCTTTTTATGAAGGGATCAAAAGAACAACCACAATGTGGCTTTTCAGCGCGCGTTGTTCAGATCCTTGACCATCTTCAGGCAGATTATCAGGATATAAATGTTTTGGCTGATGATGCCATAAGACAAGGTATTAAAGATTTTTCAGATTGGCCGACCATTCCCCAGCTCTACGTAAAAGGAGAATTTGTAGGGGGGTGTGATATCATCTCTGAAATGTTTTCTGAAGGTGAGTTACAGGATCTCATCAAACAAGCAGTGTGATGACGGATAGCACCATCATAAAATTACAGGAAATTGTTGCGCATCAGGAATATGAAATTGCACGTATGAGCGATGAGATATTCGTGCAGCAAAGTGATATTAAGCTTTTACAGAAAAGCTTAAGACGCCTTCAAAAGCAGATAGAACATATTGAGCATCAATATTCTGATCCGGATTGTGATGGTGTCATTATTGAGCGTCCTCCGCATTATTGAGTAAATAATACCAAAAGCCCTAAATTTTTTTGATTAAATGCTTTTGGTAGAGCGCCCGACTGGGCGCCGCGCATCGTTGCGCGCCCCCTCGGAGCTGTTGGCGGAAGCCAACTGGCGTGAGAGAAAAAATCAATTTAAGTTGCTTGATATATAGTAATTATGATAAATAAAATATTCAAAATTAATTAAGGCGCTTGGTATAAGATAGACTACAATGAAAAGACGCTATGATCTCAAACAAGAAAATGTAGTTTTAGGGCGAAAGATTGCCTCATTGCGTCAGACATTAGATATTCCTTCTGCTCAATTCGCGAAAAAGATAAATATTACCCACCAGCAGCTTGAAAAATATGAAGCCGGTAAAGATATGGTTCCCCTTTCTATCTTAGAGCGTATCGAGGAGAAATATGATATTTATCTTCCCAAAAAGACTTTGCGTGCCATTTCTTCTTTAAGGAGTTCCGGAGATGATCATGTTGAAGTTACGGAAAATCTTATAAAGATTTACGAAGACATATGGGATTAAAAATATAACTCCAAAAATTCAGCCAAATTTTTAATTGCTGAGCAACCCTCTCTCTCCGCTTCGCCCTCTAACACATGATAAGCTTCAATGCCCAGATTTTGTGCAGTTTTCACATTATTGATATTATCATCAAAGAAAACGGCCTTTTCAGGAGAGATTTGAAATTTATATAAAAACTCTTTGAAGGCACTTTCAGACGGTTTTGCTATAAAATTCGAAGCCTTTATATCATGAATATCATCGAAATAGTCCTGGAGATAACGCTTTTTTAAAACACGCTGCGCATGATCTTTGGTGCCATTTGTGTAAATATAACGCCTTCCCGATAAATGCGCTATAGCTTTTTGTAATGCATGGCATTGAATAAGCTCGGAATAATCAACATCATGTACGCGCGTCAGATAATCATCTTTATCAATTTTATGACTGCGGACGAGACCATTTAATGTCGTGCCATATTCATCATTGAGAGTATAAGCAATCTCCTGTCCTTTTACGAGATCGGTTTTATAAATCTCTGCGCAAATAATGGCGATTTTATGGTCAATCTGTCGGATGATGTTTGATGATTTTGGATATAAGGTCTGATCCAGATCAAAAATAAAAGTTTTTTCAGTCATCACGGCTTATAAGAGTCCCTGCCCCATGTTCTGTAAATAATTCCAACAACAGAGCATGCGGTGCACGTCCATCAATGATCACAACACCGTCAACTCCATTTTCAACAGCATCAATACATGTTTCTAATTTAGGGATCATTCCCCCTGTGACTGTTCTATCCTTGATGAAAGCCCTTGCTTGGGAGACTGAAATTTTGGGCAGAAATGTACCATCCTTATTCTTTACCCCCGGAACATCTGTTAATAAAAGCAATCTGTCTGCTTTTAATGCACCGGCAATGGCGCCGGCGGCACTGTCCGCATTAATATTATAAGGGTGCCCTGATTGATCCGCGCCAACCGGAGCAATCACAGGAATAATGTCTGAGCCATGGAACAAATCTAAAACCTTTGTATCGACTTTTTCCGGGTCGCCTACAAAGCCAAGATCCATGATTTTTTCAATATTTGACTCTGGGTCTTTATAACTGCGTTGAAGTTGCTTTGCCAAAATTAAATGCGCATCCTTGCCGCATAATCCCACAGCATGACCGCCCTGTGCATTGATAAGCCCAACAATATCTTTATTGATAGAGCCAGCAAGAACCATTTGCACAACTTCCATAGTTTCTGCATTTGTTACGCGAAGCCCTTGCACAAACTCGGAAGAGATATTCAGCTTATCGAGCATCTGAGCGATTTGCGGCCCTCCCCCGTGGACAATCACGGGATTAATGCCGCATTGCTTCAAGAGAGTAACATCGGTTGCAAATTCCATAGAGCGTTTTGCGCTCCCCATCGCATGCCCACCATATTTAACAACAACTGTTTTATTGTCATAGCGCTGCAAGTAAGGCAGTGCTTCCGTGAGCGTACGCGCAGTTCTAAGCCAATCTTTGGGGTTAAAGTTTTTTTGAGGATTTTCAGTCATAGCTGAGCTCCGATGTGACAATATGCCGGAATAAATGATGCAATCTCATGCCTTAACATATCCAGACCAATTTTTTTCTCTGAGGATGTTGTCAAAATTCTCGGATGGCATGCAATATATGATTGCACAATATCTTGATTATGTGTCAAAGTTTTAGCAAGCGCTGTTTCTGAGATTTTATCAATTTTTGTAAAGATAATTTGATAAGAGGTCCCTATTTTATCTAGCATTGTAAAAATCTCTTTGTCATTATCTTTGATCCCGTGGCGTGCATCTATCAGAATATAAACGCGTCTTAATTGCTGACGCCCTTGTAAATAGTCTCTGATGAGTTTATTCCAAAAATCGACTTTAGATTTTGGAGCCTGCGCGAACCCATATCCCGGCAAATCGACAATATGTAAATCATCAGAGCCTACATAAAAATAATTCAGCTCTTGTGTCCGTCCTGGCGTGTTTGACGCACGAGCGAGATTTTTGCGATTGGTGAGCGCATTGATCAATGAAGATTTCCCAACATTTGAACGGCCAGCGAAACAAATTTCCGGAATATTCTCATCGGGGAAACCGTCATAATCAGCAACACCCAGTCGAAAGCCAATATTTTGTCCAAGAAATAACTTCGTTAAGAATTTTTTCTGTTCACTATTTGGTTCTGAATGATCATCGCTCATTTTTTCCGAGAAGCCTTGTCTTCTTGCTCAGCCTGTTCAGATGATGATTTTTTAAATGGTCTGAATTCAACCGGTACACCTTGTTTTTTCATAATAAGTGCTTGCTGAACGATAGATAAAATATTATTCCATGTCCAATAGACCACCAGACCAGTGGCAAAAGGCGCAAGAATAAAGGTAAAGACAATTGGAAATAATCCCATGACACGCCTTTGCATCGGGTCAGGAGAAGCTGGATTAAGGCTTTGCTGCATCCACATTGTGATACCCATAAGAATTGGCAAAATACCAATATTTAAGAAAGACGGAATAAAAGCAGCCGGATCATATGGCAAAAGCCCGAAAAGATTGAACAGAGATGTCGGATCTTTTGCAGATAAATCCGTAATAAACCCGAAAAAAGGCGCGTGTCGTAATTCTAACGTGACGGATAAGACTTTATAAAGTGCGTAGAAAACTGGAATTTGTAATAGTAATGGCCAGCATCCAGCGACAGGATTGACTTTTTCTTTACGGTAAAGCTCAACCAATTCTTTTTGCTGCGCCATCGGATCATCACCATATTTCGCGCGTATTTTCTCCATTTCAGGCTGAAGCTTTTTCATGCGGCTCATGGCAACATAGGATTTATTGGCCAAAGGAAAAAAGAGCGCTTTTATAAACAGGGTCAAAATTAAAATCGCAATACCATAATTTCCGATCAATTCATAAAAGGTCAAAAGCCCCCAAAAGATTGGCTTTGTGAAAAACCAGAACCATCCCCAATCCACTGTATAGTCAAATCCGGGAATATTTTGCTTTTCATAATTTTCAATAATCGGAACTGATTTTGCGCCCGCAAAAAGTCGATTTTCAACAATTATAGACTGACCCGCAGCAATTTTTTGTGTTTTCGTGACATAATCTGACTGAAAAGCATCTTGGTTTGCATAAGGGTTATAAAGAGCTCTGGCGGTAATGTTTGCATCAGACGGAATAAGTGTTGCCATCCAATATTTTTCAGTAATCCCAATCCACCCCTTCTGATTGCTTACAAATTTTGCTGGCGACAAGGCGGTATAATCAGACTTTATTGTATCAAAAGATACTTCCTCCAAGGCATTTTCAATCCAGCCAATAAACCCTGTATGAACAACATATTCAGTCGAAGAAAATGAAGAAGCTGGGCGATTTTTCTTCAGCAAAGCATAAGGCGTGGCAACAGCATCTTTATTACTGATATTTTCAATCTTATCCGTAATTGTGAACATATAATTCTTATCGAGCGCAATATTACGCGTGATTTTCAGACCGTCACTTTGCCGTATAAGTGTAATGCTATCTTGAGGACTTAAAAGAGAGCCCCCTTCTGCGATGCGCCAATTTCCGTCAAATGCAGATAAGGACTTTCCATCTATTGTATATCCTAGCTCTGCGAAGAAGCCTTCACTGGTGTCTCCGGGGGCAAAGAGACGTATATTTGTGCTATCCTCATCAAGAGATGTTTTATGTCCCAACAATATAAGATCGTCAAAGCGCCCATTTTTGAGATTTATAGACCCTAATAATTTATCATTCCTGACCACAAGCCTGTCAGTGTCCTGCAGAGCATCATCCAAAATTTTATAGCTATTTTGTAAATTTGTAACTGGTAAGGCTTCTGCTTGTGGGAGATCAATATCTTGCTGAACAGTCTCTTGAGTTTTCTGAGCAGGAAGCTTTGCACTATCAGGTACCATAAATGCGTCCCACAGAAATAAAACTGCGACAGATAGGACAATAGCCAAAAGTGTATTTTTAAAATGTGATGGCTCAGTATTATTCATTCTTTAGATCCTGAAAGTAATCGTCTTTATTAACCCCGTTGGACAGCTTCTAAGACGCAAATATAGCTTTTACAGACCATGTGCAAATTTGTAAAGAATGTTCTATTTGAAAAAAATATTCAAATTTTCGCTTCTTCTCTTTTCAGCAAACGGGATATGTTGGCCGAATGCTTCAAAAGTAAAATAAGACTCATTGCTGTGCAAATATAGACTGCACTGCTATCGCCTGAATAAAAATAGAGGAAAAGAGGGGCAATAATAGACATTGTAATCGCACCCACCGATGATATTTTTGTCAAAAAAACAGCGCCTAACCAGCTAAAAATCGCAACTGCAAAATATATGGGCGAAATCCCCAATAATACTCCGATATAAGTTGCAACACCCTTACCGCCGCGAAAACCAAGCCATACCGGGAAAATATGCCCAATAAAAGCAAAAGCAGCAAATATGAATAGGATCTGCAAAGGGATTTCCGTAACATTCGCAATATATTGACATAGCAACAAGGCGAGTGTTCCCTTAAACATATCCCAACAAAGCGTAAAAAATGCAGCCTTCTTATTGCCTGTCCTGAGAACATTTGTCGCGCCAATATTGCCCGATCCAATCTTTCGTAGATCTCCAATACCCATAAGATAGGCGATGATAGGACCCGCAGGAATGGAACCTATCAAATAAGATAAGCCACATAAGACTGGAATGGTCAAAAAAATAGCATTATTAGCCCAAAAGAAATAAGCGCTAAAGACCCAAAGCGCTGAAATGAGACCAAAACATCCGAAAATTAAATGCGTGAAAAAGCCAGTTTTTTTTGTCATTTTGTGCCTTTAATACGCGTTTAAATTTTTTCTAAAGCCTGTGTAAGGTCTGCAATAAGATCATCAACATTCTCCAGCCCAATATTAATGCGTATTAAGGAAGCCCCGGAAGCAACCTCACTTTGCGTCGCACGAATAAGATTATCACTCAAACATGGCATGACCAGACTTTCAAAGCCTCCCCAGGAAAATCCAAGTCCAAAAAGCTCAAGCGCGTCGATAAACTCTTGCATTTTACTTTCAAGATTATCCTTTAAAGTAAATGAAAACAAACCACAAGCACCGGTAAAATCACGCTTCCAGAGCGCATGATATTTTGAACTTTCTAAACCCGGATGTAAAACCTTGTCGATCTTGGGATGATTTTCTAAAAACTCCGCGACCTTAAGAGCAGAACGCATATGATGCTCTAATCGGACATAAAGTGTCCTGATACCTCGTAAAGCCAGAAAAGCCGTATCGCCATCAAGGTTCTGGCCCATAACTTTATGCGTGATTTTGATATCTCTATTATATTTTTTATTGCAAGCAATAGTGCCAAAACATGCATCAGAATGACCAATAAAATATTTAGTTCCGGCCTGAATTGAGATATCACATCCATGTTTAAATGCATCAAAATACACACCAGCGCCCCAAGTATTATCAATGGCTACAGCAATATCATGCTTGTGCGCAATATGAGTGATCATGGGAACATCGGCAATCTCAAATGTCAAAGAGCCCGGAGACTCTAGCATGATAAGTTTTGTATTATCCTGTATCGCATTTTCTAATTCTGCTTCTGAAATATCCGGATGTATCATATCAAAAGAGATATTCATGCGCTTGCCGTAAGTCTCGGCCCACATTTTTGTTGGCGTGTAAGCATTATCAGAAATTAAAAGATGATCTCCGGGCGATAAAAGCGCAGACATAACAATTGC
>JBCCNR010000048.1:0-9551 GCA_039025725.1 Pseudomonadota bacterium
CGCGTTCTTCCGCTATAAATCCGTCTGATGTGTCTTCTTTTCGTGAACGACAAAAACCTGCCGAAAAAAGCTCTACTCCTCTTAGGGCTACTCGGAAAATTTTAGGCATTGGCAAGGATCGCATCGATACTATTGGTGAAATGGATGCAAAATCTGCACTTTATTATGGTCTTTCACCCGGAGTAGTGAAATCTATTCAGCATCATGAGGCAAGGAGAATAGAAGATGCCATGCAAAATATCAAATATTTCTATGGCGGGAATATCCATAACACGCTTTTTGCAGCAAATGCTTTAGGTACACCAACGCGATATTTAAATATAGTTGGGGGCCATAAAGTTAGAGATAGAAGGGTAAAATTTGATGTTTTAAAAAATATGCAGGTTATTACATTGGCTTCTCCGGGGACGCGTGAGACCAGAACCCAGATTGCTGTTCTTCCAGACGGAGAATATGCTGCCACATCTGTGCGGAATAATACTGACATTATTATTCCCAGAACAGTTTTAGATCATATAGGGAAAGATGCACAATATATTCTGACAAAGGCAGCTTTTTTAGAACGGCCAAGCAATATCCCAAAGGTCAATGAGATATTTGATAAAAACAAGTTATCTGGTGGCACAAATATTCTACACCTTGAAAATATTGAAAATTTAAATATTAAGATTCCAGAAATCGGCGACATGATTAAAAAAGGTAGGCTCAATGTGGTTATTGGAAGTCTTCCAGAGTGTAAAATATTTTTTGGATTATCAGACCATATCAATTACCGGCATCTGACATTTGAAGAAATGCGCGATCAGGTCATTGCAAACGCACATAATCATAAAATACATACTGTGTGTACATTGGGCAGTCATGGGGCGGTGATTATTGATAAAGGCTCAGTTTATTATGTTCCTGCCAAACAGATTTCTGACATAAATGATAAAATCGGTGCCGGAGATGCTTTTGCGGGAGGGTATCTTGCAGGATTAGCACGGCATTTAAATCATAGAGAAGCTGCAGAATTTGGAAATTTGGCTGCGGTAGAAACATTAGAACATCAGGGCCCGCGTGCCCCTCTTGCATCGTTAAAACCTATTGCGGAGATGCTTGAAAATCACTCTAAGTTGAGAGCGCAAATATCTAAGTGAAGAGAGAATATGTCTAGAAAGGTTATCATATGAATATGAGTGTAATGCCCAAAGCAGCATCAGAAATGGATAGGGTTGTAGGATATCTTAATCAGGGGAATTCTGGGACAAAGAAGTCTTATAATGCTCCTAATCCTGTCGAACGCAAAGCATCCCAGTCTAAGAGTGATATTGGTCTTTATGGTGTTGGGGATAGTTTTCTGGATGTTGTCGGAAAGATGAAGTATGAGGATCTTACAACATTTGGCCTGAGTACAAAATATGGAACCAATATAGAAAAAGAATTTGCAAGAAAAATACATGATAAAATGCGAGATCCTCAGATCTTTCCTGGTGGTAATATACCGAATGCTTTATTTGCTGCGGCCTGTATGGGGGTTCCAACTGCGCTTATGGCTGATGTGGGGGATGATCCTTGGGGACAAATTGTTATTGATAAAACCAAAGAGGCTGGCATTGAGGCTAAGATTAACAAAGTCCCTAATGAAAAAACAAGCATCGTTCAGGTTGCTGTCCTCCCAGATGGAGAGCGTGCTATGGCTATTTTGCATGGTAAGGGTCATGATGTTCCTGTCCCATCGATTGAAGATCTGAAAAAAAGTAAATTTATGATCTCAAAAGCCAATTTCTTACGCTATGTCAAGAATCAAACAACGATACCGGAAGGTTTAAGAAAAGCAAAAGAAGCAGGCTGTACGACAGTGCTGCATATGCAAGACCCGGAAATGGTCAAAGATGTTAGAAAGAAAATTACAAAGATTGTGAATGATGGGCTTGTGGATATTATGATTGGGTCACAATCTGAATTTGAGAAATATTTTGATATTAAAGATTATCATAAAAAGCATTATTTTGACACAGATGAAATGGCTGAGCGTGTTATTCATAAAGCGAAGGAAAGTGGAAAACATATTGTCTTTACGCGAGGCAATAAGGGGGCTGTTATCGTGAATAATGGTAAAGTCCATCATATTGATCCTATTAAAACTGAAAATGTGACTGATACAACTGGGGCAGGGGATTCTTTTGCCGGTGGTTATATTGCAGGACTTGCAATAGGTAAGAATGAGACGGATGCAGGGAAAATCGCGGCGCATATTGCTTCGGAGACCATTCAGCATCGCGGAGCCCGTGCCCCAATAGATGTTCTGAAAAGTCTGAGGTCTCGCTTATCCGGCCAGGGTCTCATATAGAAAGTTTTTACATATAATGATTGCACCTTAGAGCATATAGAGGTAGTAAATATATTTTCTATAATATTCTACTAAAGTTTAGGGTGTCGCATGTCCAAAAAGGGATTAGGTCTTTCTGATGAAGAAGCACTAAGATTTCACGCGGGTGAAAAACCGGGAAAATTAGAAATTCGGGCCACAAAGCCGATGGCTACGCAGCGTGATTTATCGCTGGCTTATTCCCCGGGTGTTGCTGTTCCGGTGAAGGCTATCGCAGAAAATCCTGAGCTTGCTTTTGATTATACCAGCCGTGGGAATATGGTTGCGGTTATATCTAATGGGACGGCAATTTTAGGGCTTGGGAATTTGGGAGCACTTGCCTCTAAGCCTGTCATGGAAGGAAAATCTGTTCTCTTTAAACGTTTTGCCGATGTGGATTCGATCGATCTTGAAGTGGATACAGCTGATGTCGAAGAATTTATAAACTCCGTGAAATATCTTGGTCCATCTTTCGGTGGGATCAATCTTGAGGATATTAAGGCGCCTGACTGTTTTGTGATTGAAAGTCGCCTGCGCGAAGAGATGGATATTCCAGTCTTTCATGATGATCAGCATGGCACGGCGATTATATGCGTTGCGGGTATGTTGAATGCGTTACATCTTGCAGGTAAAGATATTAAAAATGTACGTGTTGTTATGAATGGGGCAGGGGCCGCCGGTATTGCGTGTCTTGAACTGTTGAAGGCATTGGGACTTCCGCATGATAATGCTATTTTATGCGATACAAAAGGCGTTATCTATCAGGGGCGCACAGAGGGGATGAATCAATGGAAATCTGCCCATGCTGCGCAAACTGATTTTCGAACTTTAGAAGAGGCTCTTAAGGGGGCAGATATTTTCTTGGGTCTTTCTGTCAAGGGCGCAGTCACGCCAGATATGGTCAAATCAATGGCCAGCCATCCTATTATTTTCGCGATGGCCAATCCTGACCCTGAAATCACTCCGGAGGAAGTCGCCAAAGTGCGTGATGATGCGATTGTTGCGACAGGGCGTTCAGATTATCCTAATCAGGTGAATAATGTTCTGGGTTTTCCATATATCTTCCGCGGAGCGCTTGATGTGCGTGCAACCCGTATCAATGATGCGATGAAGATTGCTGCGGCTGAGGCGCTCGCTGAACTTGCAAGAGAAGAAGTCCCTGACGAAGTGGCCATGGCTTATGACGGACCAAGACCAAGTTTCAGCTCAAAATATATTATTCCAGTTCCATTTGACCCGCGTTTGATTTATCGTATTCCCATGGCGGTGGCGCGTGCGGCGATGGAGACTGGCGTTGCAAAGAAACCTATCGAAGATTTCGAAGTCTATGAAAATAAATTAAAGGCGCGCCTTGATCCGACATCTGTTGTCTTAGAATCGATTTATGCGAAGGTAAAACGTCATCCAAAGCGCGTTGTCTTTGCAGAGGGTGAGAATGAATCTGTCTTACGCGCGGCTGTTGCTTTTCAAAATAATGGGCTCGGAACGCCTATTGTGATTGCGGATGCTGAGAAAATGCGCCAAATGACCCGAGAGGCGAATATCAGTCCGGATTTGATTTCGGGTTTGATTGTTGTGGATAAAACGCGTCCTGAAAATGTAAATAAATATCTTGATTTTGTTTATAGTCGTTTACAGCGCCGTGGATATGTTCGCAAAGATTGTGAGCGCTTATTGCGCAGCAGTCCGCATGTTTTGGGGGCATGTATGACCGCGATAGGGGATGCAGATGCGCTTGTAACGGGGATGACAACCAATACGCAGGCTGTGCTTGACCGTGTTCGTTTGATTCTTGGCAATATATCAGATCAGCATGTGATGGGTGTTTCACTTGTGGTTGCAGGTGGGAAGACTAAAATTGTATCGGACACGCTTGTTTCGAAAAATCCAAACGGTGAGACTCTGGCAAATATTGCGAAACAGTCCGCTATTGTTGCACGGCGTTTGGGCATAGAGCCTCATCTTGGTCTTATTTCTTATTCAAGTTTTGGAAACCCTGAAGGGTCAACTTCAGAAGAGGTACGAGATGCGGTCAATGTTTTGAATAAGCAGGATGTTGATTTTGAATTTGACGGAGAAATGTCGATAGATGTTGCATTGAATGAAAATACACGTGCAAATTATCCTTTCTGTCATCTTAAGGAAAATGCAAATGTTCTGGTGATGCCGGGTATTCATTCTGCGGTTATTGCGACCTCTATTTTGCGACAGCTTGGTGGGGCAACTGTTATTGGTCCGCTTCTTGTGGGGCTAGAGGCCTCTGTTCAGCTTATCCCGATGGGGTCATCTGTGTCTGATATTGTGAATATGGCGGCTTTTGCGGCGTATAACTTGGCGGAAAAAGAATAATATTTCATTGAGGAATGTGCCATGACAGTGCGCGTGCGTTTTGCGCCATCACCAACGGGTTTTTTGCATATTGGGAATGCAAGAACGGCTTTGTTCAATTATCTTTTTGCAAAGCGTCATAATGGTAAGTTTCTTCTTCGCATTGAAGATACAGATAAAGCGCGCTCTACCGATGAGGCCACCGATACGATCATTGAGGGACTAAAGTGGCTCGGTTTGGATTATGATGAAGGGCTGGTTTTTCAATCTGCACGTCTTGAGGCCCATCGCGCCGCTGCTGCGCGCTTAGTTGAAAATGGTCATGCATATAAATGCTATGCGACCGAAGATGAGATTCAGAAATTACGTCAGGACGCACGAGAGGATAACAGTAAAATCATCTATCCAGATCGTGATGGTGTGCGTGATGATATTGATACGGATCATCGGGATTATGTTATTCGTTTAAAAACGCCTTTATCAGGTGAAAGAGTTATAAGTGATCTTGTGCAGGGTGACGTGACGGTTGCACATTCGGAGTTAGATGATTTTGTACTTTTGCGCTCTGATGGGACACCGACATATATGTTGGCTGTTGTGGTTGATGATATTGATATGAAAATCACGCATATCATACGCGGAGATGATCATCTTTTAAATGCCTTCAGACAATCTGCTCTCTATGAGGGTTTGGGCGCCAAGCCACCACAATTTGCGCATATCCCTTTGATACATGGGCAGGATGGAACAAAATTGTCCAAACGCCATGGTGCTTTAAGTGTCACTGATTGGCGTGATTTTGGATATCCGGCTGAAATGATATGTAATTATCTGGCCCTTTTGGGATGGTCTATGGGAGAGCAGGAATTTTTCACTCTCGATATGGCTTCGAAAAAATTCGATATAAAAGATGTCAATCGCAATCCTTCACAGTTAGATTTTGACAAGATCAATCATATGAGTGGTGTTTATCTGCGTGATATGCCAGCTGAGACACTTATTAAACGTCTTAATCAGTTTCTATATGAGACAGGCCAAAACTCTTACAGTGAAGATATATCTAAGATACTTATATCCGTGGCAGATTTGTTTAAGAAACGCGCTGAAAACTTTAAAGAGCTCGATCAGGAATTGCGTTTTTATGCCTACGAGCCAGAGAAGGATGAAAAAGCTCTCTCGCTTCTGTCGGATGAGACCAATATATCCAGATTGCGTAAGCTCCTTGAAAAATTTAAGGCATTAGACATTTGGTCGGCAGAAACTATAGATACCACAATAAAAGAGCTTCTGACCGAAGAGAATATTAAAATGGGGAAGATTGGGCCAGTTATCCGCGCGGCGGTTGCAGGTCGCACTTCTACGCCAGATTTATGCCCGGTGCTGGCTGCTTTGCCTAAAGATATTGCCTTGAAGCGTATAGAAAAATCTATTTTGTAAAATAATTTATAAACGCGCTTTTATTTTATCAGCCAGTTTTGCCACTGTAAGAGCAAAGAAATGTGATCTGTTCCAATGCATGATGACATCGAAATTTTCAAAGGCGATAAACGCTTGGTTCTCCGTACTTCTGTCAGGCTTTATCAATTTTACATTGGGATTACCACTTACATTTTCAAACAGTCTTACGCCCATATTTTTAAACTCAGATAATGGGCGATAATGTTTCGCATAAATCTCTTCATCATATGTAAAATCTATAGGCAACTGGACTGCGACTGCCTTTGGCTTACCAAATTGCCACCCTTCCGTTTGTAGATAATTTGCAATCGAAGCCCAGACATCAGATTTTGCGCGCCAAATATCTTTTGTGCCATCTTTAGAAAAATCAACAGCATAATTTAAGAAGCTCGAAGGCATAAATTGAGACTGCCCCATTGCACCCGCCCATGACCCTTTCATTTGTGTCGGTCTGACATGGCCCTCCTGAATGATTTGCATAGAATGAATCAGTTGATTCTCAAAAAGGACCCGGCGTCTGCCGTCATAAGCCAGCGTTGCCAGTACAGAGGGAACATGGAACCCTCCGGTATTTTGACCAAAATTGCTCTCGATTGCCCAGAGGGCAACAATCATCTCACGCGGGACTTTATAAATCTGTTCAATCCTATCGAAAGTCGATTTATATGTTTGAAGAAATGAAACAGCCTTCTTAACACGTGAGGCTGGTAATTGATTATTTTGGTATTTTTCAAAGCTAATTGTGAACTCATTTTGTTTCCGATCGAGCTTAACCGCTTTGGGAACATATTTCACTGTCGCTAATGTTTGATCAATAGCTGTTTCCGAAAGACCCTTTGTCAATGCCGAGACTTTCACACCGGCAAGATATGTTCTGAAATCAGCTTCATCATAGCCATAAGCAAAAGCCGGAATAAGTGACAAGATCATTGCAATAAAAGACGCTCTTAAAGACATGTTATTCCTCTCTTATTTTTTATGCATCATCATGTATCATATTATCTTCCCTGATGATTACAAAAACAGCCTTTGTATGGACCTCTGTGACAGGTGAAGGATTTGTATGCACACGATTATTATGATCAAGATAAGCGATAGGTGTCCCGATATCTTCTTCTAACATGCTGATCATCACCTTTTTCCACGGGCCTTTATAAACACGCTCATAGCGAACACACTCTTCTCCCTGACTGGAAAAAAGTTCTTCGATCACATTCTCAATCCCCGGTGCAAGAATAGTCCGCGTAATCATTTCTGGGTAGGCTCTAACAGGGCGTATCACATGATCTGCTCCGGCGGCAATCAAACGCTTCCGGTTTTCGTCTGTCACGGCCTCAGCAATAATACGTGCCCGAACATTTTCTTCACGTAGGCGGTGAATAATATCAAAATTCAAACTGTCCGACATTGGGTCAGCAATATCATGCGTCAACACAACGATCGTATGTGCATCACGAATAGAGGCCGCCCTAACAATATCAGGATCATTAGGATATCCCTGCACATGCACCACATCTAAATCAAGCAATCTTTGTGTGAGGGGCTTTGTGATAAGCTCACTGACAATGATGATAGGCGAGTCATGATATTTCAAAGAACTATGGCGCAATTGTCTAATGGCCTGAAAAAAATAATTTTCATAATTTCCTGAAGGCGCATTAAAAAAGACAATATGTTCACTCATATTCCATTTCCATTTTCCATGTAGCTGATTGTAATGCTGATTACGCCGCAATTCAAAGAGAAAAAGGGCAATCTGCGTGAAGATAATCCCTCCACCAAAATAGATAAACAGCATTGTTGCAATTTTACCTTCGCTGGTCACGGGAACAATGTCACCATACCCCACCGTTGAGACCGTAATGGTCGTCAACCATAATGCATCGAATAGCGCCATATCCTCAAATATGATCATGCTGATAACATGCAATGTCAGCAATGTAACAAACAAAATACCATATTGCTTGAGATTGTTGACAGATGCTGCCTCAGGAAGTCGGCGCTTACGATGGGGTTTATGTTGCCGCATATTTGCTCAGCTTATATATAACAAACGATTTTCTGTTTGCAGAAAAAAGAGAGAGATATCAAGCTTTATTTCAAGATCGTAAAGAAAGTTTTAAAGCGTCTCAAGTTGCTTCAATGCTTCAACACCAGGAAGAGATTTGCCTTCAATCCATTCAAGAAAAGCACCACCTGCTGTTGAAACATAGGTGAATTTTTCTGAAACTCCGGCATGGTTAAGTGCAGAGACCGTATCGCCGCCACCTGCAATGGATGTTACAATTTTCTTTTGTGTTAAATCAGCAACAATTTGTGCAGCCTTAACTGTCGCCGTATCAAAAGGAGGCAGTTCAAAGGCACCAAATGGTCCGTTCCATAAAATCGTTTTCATGGATGCAAAGAGCTGCTGTAAAAGCTGCGTTGTTTCAGGTCCTGCATCGACAATCATCTCATCTGGCTGGACATCTTCCGGGCGACAAGATCTATGGTCTGCGCCTTGCTTGAACTCAGAGGCAACCACAACATCGACAGGCAAAATAATCTGTTTCCCAAGATGAAGAGCGCGCTCCTCGATACGTTTTGCCGTCGTGAGCAAATCTTTCTCACAGAGAGATTTTCCAACATCAAAGCCACGCGCCATCAAAAAAGTATTGGCCATTCCGCCGCCAATAACAAGCACATCGACCTTTTCTATAAGATTTTCCAGCAAGTCAATTTTTGTTGAGACTTTGGCGCCCCCAACAACAGCAGCAACAGCGCGCTTTGGCGTAGATAAAGCATTATTAAGAGCCTCTATTTCAGCTTGCATGCCACGCCCAACTGCGGAGGGAAGGAAATGTGTAATACCCTCTGTTGAGGCATGCGCACGATGCGCAGCAGAAAATGCATCATTTACATATATATCCGCAAGATCAGCAAGGGCCTGTGCTGTCATGCGATCATTTTTTTCTTCACCAGCTTCGAAACGAATATTTTCCAGCATTAAGATTTGCCCGGCTTCAAGTGCAGAAACTGCTTTACGGGCTTTCTCACCAATAACATCATCCACAAAGTTGACATCACGACCTAAAATATGCGCCAGATGCTTTGCGACAGGGCGCAATGTCAAATCAGGATTAACCTTTCCGCCAGGACGACCAAAATGTGCAACCAGAATAACTGCTGCACCTTTTTTGGTAAGATCTTCAATGGTTGGAACAATATGCCTTAACCTTGTATCATCTGAGACAATACCATTATTCATAGGAACGTTTGTATCAACGCGCACGAGCACTTTTTTACCAGAAAATATAATGTCATCCAGAGTTTTAAATGAGTCCATTGGTTAAAATATCCTTTTATAAAGTGAGCAATGCAAGTTTAAAGCCTAAAATTGGCTTGAAGAATAATTGTACATGTAACATATTTTTAA
>JBCCNR010000049.1:0-9532 GCA_039025725.1 Pseudomonadota bacterium
CATTATCGTATGTGTATTTTTCGATTTTTCTCTGTAACCTTTCAAAAAGTCCATGCATCTTTATATTATCGACAATAAAACAATCAGAATGATCTGATTTAAATCGATAATAATGATTATATATTCATCAAGGAGTTTTACATGTCTGTTCAAAAAATTGTTAAAGCAGCAGCACTTACAGCCGTCGCAACATCTCTTTTAGCAGCCCCTGCACAAGCAGATGTTGCAAAAGAAAAATGTTATGGTGTCTCAAAGGCCGGAAAAAATGATTGCGCATCTGGTAAAAATTCATGTGCTGGATCTGCAAAAGTAGATAGCCAGGGCGACGCTTTTATCGTTCTTCCAAAAGGTATCTGTGAGCGCTTGGCTGGATCATCTTTAAAAGCTATGTAAGAGCTAGGGTTACCCCTTATTATTAATATAAGGGGTGTTTCTATGCTGCCTTGGAGGTTTTTTTGATAGAAGACGATCCAATAATGCTATCTATTTCGGTGAATGATTGCACTGACCTTCCACCGATTGACTTAAAAAACGCTATATAATCTTGAATACGTTTACGGTAAAATAAAACATCTTCGTCTGTCTTAATATCTGGTATATATCCTGGCCTAAAAACTGATGAATGATATGTCATCTGAAATAAAGTTATCCCCTGTTCTTTACCATGTAAGGTCATTTTCTTTAAATCTTCCAGCGGTGTATTTTCTGGCGTAAGTGTGGTAAATTCACAAAGTCCTAAGCGCGAAAATATTCCTCTCACACGAAAACAAGAGAGCTTCTCTGAGAAAACCATATCTTGTACCAACTTCTTACCAGATAATGGACCAGTAAATAAACCTGTGACGGGTATATGTGTGATACCTTGTTTATCTTTAAATAGATGGTATTTAACATAACGCTGATCTGGACCACCATCATAGGAACAATTTTTCCCCGGATGTAAGCTTAAATCATATTCATAACCGAGTTCTGATAAAGTTTTGGTTGTATTCGGGCCTATTCCATAACGACCAGCTTTATAGATTTTAACATCAGCATCGTCCATGACGTCTTTAAAATAATCTGTTAAGACTTTAAGTTTCTCATATTCTAACGCATAAGGAAGATTGCCCGGATATGAATTGAAACTATTAACCTCTTCTTTGAAAGGTGGTGTCACCCAAGGATGTAAATGTGCAGCAGCAATGGCCTCACCGGCCTTATAATAGTTTTTTATAAGGTCAGATGCTGATTTATCTTGTAAAACCGGATAAGAAAGCGCCAAAATCGGGACAATTTCATTTTCTCGGTAAAAATCATACATATGATTATGGTGATCATGGATATTTTTAACTGAGGTTGCATTTCTATCAAATCCCTCATCCCATTTAAATTCTTCTTCAGTGTCTACAGTCACAAGAAGATACATTACACACGCCCCCTTATGAAAGCTGATTGGTTCACAGCAAATTCACTGCTTAAAAGATATCCCGCAGCAGCATAAGCCACCGCAAGAATAAGATAAATTGATAACATTGATAATGACGAGACTAACCCTGTTAAAGCATATAATATCCAACCGCTATAAAGTTGAGACAGCATCACGCTGGAAATGATAGGTATGATTTTGCACAGGACAATAAGAGGAAATATTCTCTGCATTAGTGGCTCAGATTGTCGCGCGGCGATATTCATCGATGTTCTGCAATTTGCTGAGGTCGCTGGTAAAATAAATCCATATTTGGCAATATAATATGCAAAAAAAACAGAAGCCACCATAAAAAATATAGAGTGTGAGATCTCTGGCCATTTCAATGTCACAGCCATTGCATAGCCCATCACTGAGCAAATACATGCCGCTGTCACAGAGATAAAGGCAAAAATCATATAAACACCGCTCCCCTGCCCAGAGGGCGTTTTCAGGCAATCCTGCTGGGACAAAAGGAGCCTTTTTGATAAAAGCAACCCAAAAAATGCACTCATAAGCGCTATAATATATGAAAGCGTTACCCACATAACTGGTGAGATTGTTTTATTGCTGCCATCTGATGTTTGGAAAAGACTCCCCCCGAGCACATATATGCTTGTTAAAAGTGAGACAAAAAGAACAACTGCATAAATATTCCGCAAAAGGAATTTATGAACCATATAGATGATTTTACTGGCGCTTATTGTGCTCATCTGTGCCTTGGAAAGTCTCCCCATTTGTCTTTTCAGGTCTTTAGAGCTTTTTCTAGGGGCAAAATGCGTGTTCTCCTGAGGTGCCTGACGCACCCCTCTCCCCTGCATATTGCGCATATTTCTATCAAATTGAGGAGATGATTGTCTCATATTTTGCCTGAAATGTTCTTCAAGCTTAATTTTATGTTTTTTTAATGAATGATTTCTTAATAACCCGAGCTATGGATAAGGAAATGAAGAGTAAGCATCGTCACGAATGTCATTACAAGCGCGGCGAAGCAATCTCTTTGCATATAAATATAGCAGATTGCCACGGGTGCCATGCACCCTCGCAATTGACGAAGGGGTGTTATTTTGGTTTCATGGCCTTGAGACGTTCAACCACTTTGCTTTTTTCCTTAGGGTCAGCACTTTTAATCTTTTGAACAACTTTTCCGAACGTCATACCATCTAACTTACTTTTCATATTTGTTAGAACTTCTTCTCCCACAATAACACGGTCTTTTGCTGCGACTGGCTTATCATTTTGCGCAGATGCCGCAGAGCCTCCCCCTCCTCCGCCTCCGCCGGCAGAAGGGTTAACTTTACCTCGTCCTTTAATTTTACTTTTAAGGCTTTTAAGAAGGCTTTGTATCTTAGTTTTTTTCGTACTTGGGCCGCCGGTGCCATCACCTGATACTTTACCTGTACTGTCATCGGCCATTTATTTACTCATAAGACTATAATGCTTCAAATATGAAATTTGAATAAGATACATTTAAAAATATGAGGTTAAAGAATAAGGGAAGCGTTCAAAATGTTTAAAATATTTTATCAGCAACTGAGATAAAATAATCTATATCTTCCTGAGTATTCTGAAACCCCATAGAAATACGCACAGTTTGCGTCGCAATATCTGTGCCAAGACTGTAAGATTTCAAAACATGGCTTTCTTTGACCTTCCCTGAAGAGCAAGCCGAGCCTGCACTGAGCTGCACTGAGGATAGATCAGCCTTAATCACCAGCTTTTCCGAAAGCGTTTTTTTTGAGCAGAGAGATAATGTATTTGCAACAATAGGGCTATCTTCGAATAAGGGCTGTACTTTATCGACATGCATATGACAATATTTTATAATCTGATCTTTAAATTGAGATAAACGTGACATATCCTGTAGAATCTCGTTAACAATATCCATAAATGCACCAAACGCTATGATAGCAGGGATATTTTCAGTTCCGGCGCGGCGACGCATCTCCTGACCTCCGCCAGTTAAAAGCGGATCTGAGCGGATATTATCTTTGATGATCAAACATCCGATGCCTTTAGGGCCTCCGACTTTATGAGCAGATAAGGTTAATGCATCACATTGCCATGCCCAGTCATCAAAAGGGAGCTTACCAATGGCCTGAACCGCATCAGAGTGAAAAACACCGCCATTTTCTCTGATTTTCTGTGCGTAAGGGGCTAGATCTTTTATAATACCTGTTTCATTATTAACTTTCATAGCGGTCATAAAAGGCTTTTGCCCTTTTGACAGACAGTTGCGCAATGCCTCATCAAAGGAGCCCTCATCAAGCAAGCCTTTCTCAGTCAAAGCAATGGGATATATCGCTTTACCGGAGGCTTTCGCTGCTGCAAGTACGCAATCATGCTCATCATTCGGCACCAATAGAGCATCACAATCATTCCCTCGTAAGATTAAATGATTGGCTTCGGTCGCAGAGGAGGTGAAAATAACATGTCTTTCAGATACACCACAATAAGATGCAATTTTGCCGCGCGCAGTTTCAATATGGCGTCGAGCCTCACGCCCTGATTTATGCACAGAAGAGGGATTACCATAAATATCTAAGGCAGATATGTAAGCGTCTTTGACATATGGGTGCAATGGCGATGTTGCATTATAGTCGAAATAAACATGTTTTTTAAAAAGAGACATACTCATGTTATATGAGCCTCATGAGAGAGTGGGAAGGAATTTTTGAAAAAAGACTTTAATTTTGGTGTTTCAGCCTGTAAAAGAGCCCAAATGTCATATTAATAGGTTATACTGATGAAAGATCAGTCCAGAATTGTGTCACATACTTTGGCTGTGCTCGTTGACAATGAGGCTGGTGTTCTGGCACGCGTCATTGGTTTATTCTCTGCCAGAGCATATAATATTGAGAGCCTGACCGTGGCGGAGGTCAATAAAGAGAAATGTCTTTCCAGAATTACGGTTATTACAACGGGAACGCCGCAAGTGATTGCGCAGATAAAAAATCAGCTTAACCGGCTTGTATCTGTGCATGGCGTTGCGGATCTGACGGAAAGCGGACCTGTCATTGAGCGTGAAATTGCTTTATTTAAAGTGCGCGGCAAGGGTGAGCAACGCCTTGAGGCTTTGCGCCTTTCTGATGCTTTCAGGGCGCGTGTTGTGGACGCAACGCAGGAAAGCTTTGTGTTTGAGCTCACCGGCAACCCTTCGAAGCTTGATGCTTTCGCTGAATTGATGCGTCCGATTGGTTTGGTTGATATGTCTCGTGCTGGTGTTGTCGCGATTTCACGCGGCGCAGAGGCTATGGATTACCATGCGCATGATAATGATTTGATCATGCCATCATAAATTTTATTTTAGAAAGATATTTATATGCAGAAATCTGTTATTGGAAATTGGAAGATGAATGGCAATATGGCTGCCCTTGCTGAAGCTGAGAAAATTGCTTTACATGCAAAGCAATCGAAGGAGACAGTCAATACAGCCTTATGTGTTCCGGCGATTTTTGTCTCATCTTTTGCGCAAAAGCTTGATCTTGCGATAGGGGGGCAGGATTGTCATCATAAGGAAAATGGCGCTTTTACCGGAGATGTCTCAGCTTCTATGTTACAGGAGGCTGGGGCGACCTATGTGATTGTTGGCCATTCAGAGCGTAGAGAAGGTCATAATGAAAGCAGTGATATTATCTCTCAAAAAGCAGAAATTGCGCATAAAAATGGTCTTATAAGTATAATTTGCGTTGGCGAATCTTTGGAATGTTATGAAAATAAACAAAGTGCTGATTTTGTTAAAACACAAGTCAGAGACTCATTGCCGGCCTCTGCGAATGCACAAAATACCATTATCGCCTATGAACCAATATGGGCAATCGGGACAGGTTTAACACCGACTTCAGATGAAATAGCGGATATACATCAAAAAATTTATAATGTTCTGATTGAGGAGAAAGGGCAAAAAATTGCTGATGGAATGCATATTTTATATGGAGGCTCTGTCAAGGCCAGCAACGCAGCTGAGATTGCGGCGATAAATCATGTGCATGGTGCATTGGTTGGGGGCGCATCGCTGACAGCTGAGCAATTTTGTCCTATTATTGATGCTTTTGCAGCTGAGCAGCATAATATTTCGGCTGTTGCATCATAGAATCTAGACAAATGCCTATATAGGGCTTAGAAGCTATCTTAAAGAGGCCTTTAATGGCTAATATTATGTCCTAATATATTGAGATTTCCATGATTGAGTTCCTTATTGTTATTGATGTTATTCTGGCGATTGCGATTGTTGCTGCGGTTTTTTTCCATACGGGGCCTGATGGCTTTATGGGGGAAGCAACGCCAACAAATGCGTCTACCAGTGGGCCGCGCTTTGAGACTTATGATAAAATTATCGGTGTCATGGTGATTGCGTTTTTTGCAGTGACTTTATGGATCAATTATATACATCTCTATAAAGAAAAGGGCACTGCGCGGATTGATGATATTATTGAGGGGCGTATTCTAGATAATAAGGTCAAAGAGCTACAAGAGAAAGAAAGCCAGGTTGGAGCGGAAGATAATGCACCACTGGCTGAATAAGACAGGCAGTCTATGACGCGCTATATTTTCATAACAGGTGGTGTTGTTTCTTCGCTTGGTAAGGGGATAGCGGCGGCGTCTCTGGCGGCTTTGTTGCAGGCGCGTGGTTATAAGGTGCGTTTGCGCAAGCTTGATCCTTATTTGAATGTCGATCCGGGTACAATGAGTCCCTATCAGCATGGAGAGGTTTTTGTAACTGATGATGGCGCTGAGACTGACCTTGATTTAGGGCATTATGAGCGTTTTATCGATGTGTCTCTTAGTCAGGAAGATGCGATTACATCTGGCCGGGTTTATCAGACTGTTTTACAGAAAGAGCGCCGTGGTGATTATCTGGGCGGAACGGTTCAGGTTATTCCGCATGTTACGGATATGATCAAAGATTATATTGAGGTTGGCTCGGATGGTGTCGATTTTATGATCTGCGAGATTGGCGGCACTGTTGGGGATATTGAGGGCCTGCCTTTTGTAGAGGCTATTCGTCAAAAGGGGCAGGAGGATCGCAATAATGTGATGTTTGTGCATTTGACATTATTGCCTTACATTCCTTCGGCTGGAGAGCTGAAAACCAAGCCAACGCAGCATTCTGTAAAGGAATTGCGTTCTATTGGGATACAGCCTGATTTGCTTTTATGCCGCAGTGATCGCGCTATTCCGGTTGAAGAAAGACGTAAGATTGCATTATTTTGCAATGTTCGCCCGACCGCTGTCATAGAGGCCAGAGATTTGCGCACAATCTATGAGGTCCCTGTTGCCTATTATGAGCAGGGGTTTGATCGCGAAGTTTTACAACATTTTGGAATGACGGCTGATGCGCCGGATCTTTCTGCGTGGGATAAGATTGTTGAAAGCTTTATGCATCCTAAAAATGGGCATGTGACTGTTGGTATTGTTGGAAAATATACAGGCTTGTTAGATGCTTATAAATCTTTGCAGGAAGCGCTTATTCATGGTGGAATTTCGAATGAGGTACGCGTGAATTTGCGTTGGATTGACGCAGAGGCTTTAGAAAAATCTGCTGATGTTGCGGGCTTTTTTCAGGATATTGATGCGATTTTGGTTCCCGGAGGCTTCGGAGAGCGTGGTGCAGAGGGTAAAATCAATGCAATTCGTCATGCAAGAGAAAATAAAATTCCATATTTTGGTATTTGTTTTGGTATGCAGATGGCGGTCATTGAGACAGCAAGACATTTATTAGAGATTGACAAGGCTGGCTCGTCTGAATTTATGCAGGATAATATTCCGATTGTAGGATTGATGACTGAGTGGGATGCTGATGGCGAAAAAATAGAGCGCAGTGAAGCAAGTGATATGGGGGGCACGATGCGCCTTGGAGCCTATGAGGCCATATTGCAAGAGGGCTCTTTGGTTCATAAAATATATGGTGAAGGTAAAATATCAGAGCGCCACCGCCATCGCTATGAGGTGAATATTGCCTTTCGTGAGCAGCTTGAGGCAAAAGGCCTTGCAATAACGGGCTTATCTCCGGATGGGATGCTACCGGAAATAGTTGAAAGACCGGATCATCCGTGGTTTATTGCGGTTCAGTATCACCCGGAGCTAAAATCTCGTCCATTTCGGCCGCATCCGCTCTTCATGTCTTTTATCGCCGCGGCGAGAGACTATTCAGAAAGGAACAGATCAAGATGATCGCATCTGAGCATATTAAAATGCAGCATTTTTCTATCGGGAATGACTTACCTTTTGTTCTGATTGCTGGCCCATGTCAGATGGAAAATTATGATCATGCGATGATGACCGCTGAGACAATCAAGACAATCTCTGATCAACTTGGGATAGATGTCATATATAAGTCTTCTTTTGATAAGGCAAACCGTACCTCTCTGAACACAGAGCGTGGTATTGGGCTTGAAAAAGCGCTTAAAATCTTTGAGGAGGTCAAGCATACATTTGGTATGCCGGTTTTGACTGATATTCACACGCCTGAGCAATGTGGTGAGGTGAAAGATATAATAGATGTTTTGCAAATTCCTGCATTTTTATGTCGACAGACTGATCTTGTCGTAGCAGCAGCGCAGACAGGATGTGTTTTAAACATTAAAAAAGGTCAGTTTCTAGCGCCATGGGATATGAAAAATGTGATCAATAAAGCTGTGCAAAGTGGCAATAAAAATGTGATGTCCTGTGATCGTGGGACGTCTTTTGGCTATAATACGCTTGTTTCGGATATGCGCGGCCTACCGATTATGAAAGAGGAATGTGGCCCGGTGATTTTTGATGCAACACATTCTGTGCAGCAGCCCGGCGGTCAGGGCGGAACATCTGGCGGTCAAAGACAATTTGTGGAGACCTTATCACGTGCTGCCTTTGCTGTGGGTATTGCAGGTGTATTTATTGAAACGCATGAAGACCCAGACAATGCGCCTTCGGATGGGCCAAATATGGTGCCACTGAGTAACCTTAAAGGTCTTTTACAACGTTTGAAAGCGATTGATGATCTGGTTAAATCTGATCATTTTATAAAAACTGAGACAGTACAAACGGAATATGCTGCTTAACATAAAGTAAATATTTAGAAAGAGAATAATTATGGCTGATATTTTAAATATGCGTGCACGCGAGATACTTGATAGTCGCGGAAATCCTACGGTTGAAGTTGATGTTGTTTTGACGGATGGGTCGCAGGGGCGTGCATCGGTGCCCTCCGGGGCCTCAACAGGGGCGCATGAGGCTGTTGAAATCAGGGACGGAGATAAAGGACGCTTTAGCGGTAAGGGTGTTCGCAAAGCTGTTGATGCTGTCAATGGTGAGATATTTGCCATGGTTGCTGGCATGAATGCGATGAACCAGGTGGCTTTAGATCGTAAAATGATCGAATTGGACGGGACACCAAATAAAGGCAGCATTGGTGCAAATGCGATCCTGGGTGTGTCTATGGCGGTTGCGCATGCGGCTTCGCAAACTGCTGATATGCCACTTTATCGCTATTTGGGCGGTGTTATGGCAAGAACATTGCCAGTGCCTATGATGAATATCATTAATGGCGGCGAGCATGCGGATAATCCGATTGATATTCAGGAATTTATGATCATGCCAGTTGGGATGTCCTCAATGGCTGAGGCTGTGCGGTGCGGTGCTGAAATTTTCCAAACTCTCAAAAAAGAGCTGTCTTCGGCTGGTCTTTCCACATCTGTCGGAGATGAGGGCGGCTTTGCTCCGAATTTAAGTTCAACGACTGATGCGCTTGATTTTATCGTGAAATCTATTGAAAAATCGGGATATAAGCCCGGAGATGATGTTTATCTAGCTCTGGATGCGGCTTCGACTGAATTTTACAAGGATGGCAAATATGAATTGACTGGCGAAGGCAAATCTCTGACTTCAGAAGAAATATGTGATTATTGGGATGACCTTATCTCACGTTATCCGATTATTTCTATCGAAGATGGCTGCGCTGAGGATGATTGGGATGGTTGGAAGATGCTAACCGATAAAATTGGTAAAAAATGTCAACTTGTCGGAGATGATTTGTTTGTGACCAATAAAAAACGTCTCGCTGAGGGTATCTTAGGGGGGCAAGGCAACTCAATTTTGGTTAAA
>JBCCNR010000050.1:0-9497 GCA_039025725.1 Pseudomonadota bacterium
ACAATGACGGATGCTTATAAAGATGTTCTTGCTGATAAGGTGATTGAGCAGACGATTGAAGTCATGCGCAGACGGATTGATGCTTTTGGCACAAGAGAGCCTAATATTTTAAGGCAGGGCTATGAGCGTATTATTTTACAAGTCCCCGGTGAAGATGATGTTGCGCGTTTGAAAAATGAGGTTGGGAAGACGGCGAAAATGACTTTCCAGATGGTGAATATGGATGCTTCGCTTGCTGACAAGCCGCCTGCTGGTTTTGTAAAAGTGCCTTCTGCGGATGATCCGAATCTTTCTTATGTGCTTGATGAAGAGGTCTTACTTTCGGGGGATAATCTCGTCAATGCATCATCCATACGGGATGAATATGGCCGCCCGACTGTATCATTTACATTTGACCGCAAGGGATCTTCTGTCTTTGCGCGTGTCACAAGTGATAATGTTGGCCAACTATTTGCTATTGTGCTTGATAATAAAGTGATCTCTGCGCCGCGTATTCAAACTGCTATTTTGGGTGGCTCTGGTGTTATAACAGGAGATTTTACGCAGCAAGAGGCTGCCAATCTTGCATTATTATTACGTGCTGGTGCTCTGCCGATTGATTTGAAGATTGTCGAAGAACGCACTGTCGGGCCTGAGCTTGGGGCTGAATCAGTGGCTGCCGGGCGCGATGCTTTAATTTACGGCTTTATTGCTGTCACTTTATTTATGATTGCTTATTATGGTGTGCCGGGTCTCTTTTCTGTTGGGGCTTTAGTGGTCAACACATTATTGATTTTTGCTGTTTTGACTTTATTATCTGCGACATTAACATTGCCGGGGATTGCGGGCATTGTGCTGGGTATGGGCGTTGCAGTGGATGCGAATGTTTTAATCAATGAGCGTATTCGTGAAGAAAGACGCCGCGGAGAGGCCGTTATCAAAGCAGTCGCGATTGGCTATGAAAAAGCATGGATCACGATTTTAGATTCACATATTACGGGTGTTGTATCTGCGATTATCATGTTTTTATTGGGGGCTGGGCCTATTCGTGGTTTTGCGGTGACATTAGCGCTTGGTGTGTTATTGTCTCTTTTTACCAGCGTATGGGTTTCAAGGCTTTTATTTTCGCTTTATGTTTTAAAATGGCGGCCTGAAAAATTACGCTTTGGCCTCTCAGGAGAATAGCTATTATGTCCCTTGAAGATGATCAAAAAGTTACAGAATATTCTGATTTTAAAACGGTTGCTAAATTTCAAACGCGCTGGATGCGTGGGCGTATTGTTCTTATTCTCTTATCATTATCTTTGATTTGTTTTTCAGTTTTTGAGCTTGTGCAAAATGGACTAAACCTGAGTATAGATTTTAGGGGTGGTATTTTAATAGAGGTTGGCTTTCAGGATAGCCCGGCCGCGGAAGATATAAGAGCCTTCCTGAGTAAGAATGCAATAGACTCTGCAAATGTTCAGGCATTTGGAGCTGATGAATTTCTGATCAATCTTGGTGGTAATGCTTATGAGGACACCAATCAGGCGGTTGAACATATTAAATCACTTTTATCAAGCCATTATCCGGATAATATTTCTTATCGCCGTATTGAAACAGTTGGTCCGAAGGTGGGCAGTGAGCTGATCTCAACATCTATTTTAGCTGTCAGTCTGGCGATTTCTGCGATGTTGATTTATATCTGGATGCGTTTTGAATTGCCATTTGCTTTGGGGTCTATTTTTGCGCTGGCGCATGATATTCTGATTACGCTTGGTATTTTTGCTTTGTTCCAGATAGAATTTGGCCTGCCAATTATTGCGGCGCTTTTAGCGATTGTTGGATATTCAATGAATGATACTGTCGTGACTTATGATCGTATTCGGGAGAATTTAGCACTTTACAGACGTGCAAAACTTGATGCAATTATTGATCTTTCTATCAATGAAACGCTTACAAGAACATTGGTTACAAGTGGCACAACTTTACTGGCATTGGCGGCGTTGCTTATTTTTGGTGGGCCGGTTATTCAGCCATTTATTATCGCGATGACGGTTGGTGTTCTTATCGGAACATATTCGAGTATTTTTGTGGCCGCACCATTTTTATTGACGCTTGGTGTGAAAAATAATTTTAGCACTTTACAGAGCAAGAAGAAAAAATCTAAGCAGAAAAGGTCTGTTTTATGATGCGGACCATTCACGTTCCGCTTGGTGCGCGTGCTTATGATGTTTGTGTTGGCTCGGGAGCGATAAAATATCTGCCGGAAGCTATTAAGAAAGTTCTTCCATCATCACAAAAAAAATTCGTTATTATTACGGAAAAAAATGTTGCCGCATTGCATCTTGAGGCTCTGGAGGCGCTGCTGCAAACATCTGGCTATGAGTGTGTATCGCTTATCTTAGATGCTGGCGAAGGAACGAAGAATTTTGCTAATCTTGAAAAGGTTGTCCGTTTTTGTTTGCAGCATCATGTGGAAAGATCACATGCGATCATTGCGCTGGGTGGTGGTGTGATTGGCGATCTTACAGGCTTTGCAGCATCTATGGTAAGGCGCGGTTGCAAGTTTATTCAAATACCTACGACTTTACTTGCGCAGGTTGATAGTTCTGTTGGGGGGAAAACAGCCATCAATGCGCCCGAGGGTAAAAATCTCATAGGTGCATTTTATCAGCCTTGTTTGGTGATTGCCGATACGGACTATTTAAAGACGCTCCCAAAAAGAGATTATTATGCGGGTTATGCTGAGGTTTTAAAATATGGCCTTTTAGGGGATAAGTCTTTTTTTGAGCGCCTTGCGGCTCAGCAGGATAAATGTGATGCTTATGATGAGGCATTTCTGACAGAGATAGTGTCACATTCTGTCCAGATGAAGGCTGATATTGTCGTTGAAGATGAAACTGAAAAGGGCAGGCGCGCGCTTTTAAATTTAGGGCATACATTTGGGCATGCCTATGAGGCTGAGACGGGGTATTCAGATAGGCTTTTGCATGGTGAGGCTATTGCGCTGGGTATGGTGCATGCATTTGCCTTTTCTGCATCTTGTGGATATTGCACATCTGAGGAAGCTGATTTGATAAAATCTGTGCTTGCACATGCACATCTTCCGGTAGATGTCAGAAAGATACTTCCGAATATTGACATTGACAAAATTTTAGCGCACATATCGCAAGATAAAAAAGTCAGTAGTGGGCAGCTTACATTTATTCTTGTGAATGGTATTGGTGATGCTTTTGTGAAGAAAAATGTTCCGGCTGATTGGGTTCGTAGCTTTCTGCTTACGCTGTGATTTTTTGTAAAAATAATAATAGAAGAGGGTCTTATGAAAAAAATAATCGCGGTTTGTTTCGCATTTAGTCTGTTCTTCGGAGGACATGCGTTAGCGCAGGATGCTGAGACTGCAAAAAAGATAGACCCAAACCTTCCAAAAGAAGATATTACGAAGGAAGAACGCATCGGAAGTTGGCGTCTTATTTGTGCAAAATCGAATAAAGATGGTCAAATTGGTCCTGAAAGATGTATCACGCATCAGACGATAGTCATTACTGATGAGCGCGTGGAGGGCAACCCGCCTATATTGGATGTAAAGCTACAGATTGATCCTTCTGATGCAGTGAAAAAACGTAAAGTTATGATTATTCGCACCCCTCTTGGTATGATGTTGCCATATGGTGTTAGAATTTCAGTTGATGGCCAAGAAAAAGGCAGTGCTAAATTCACAACCTGTCTTCCGACTGTTTTGGGCTGTCATGCTGTTGTTGAGGTGACGAGTGATTTGCTCGCTGCTTTTAAAAAGGGCAGTGAAGCGGTGTTTCAATATGCTGACGTGAACAGGCAGGCTGCACCTGTGAAGATTAAGCTGGATGGCTTCACGAAATCTGTAAATATGATCAAGTAATTTTAAAATCAAAATTGGTAAAATATGTCTTTTTTAGCTGAAAGCCTGTCACGCGTGAAGCCTTCTGCGACGATTGCAGTGGCACAAAAAGCCAGAGAATTAAAGGCCGCTGGACGTGATGTGATTTCACTCGGTGCCGGAGAGCCGGATTTTGATACGCCTGAAAATATTAAACAGGCAGCCATTAAGGCTATTGATGCTGGTAAAACCAAATATACACCTATTTCAGGTATCACTGAGCTCCGTGAAGCTATTACACGGAAATTTAAGCGTGAAAATAATCTTGACTATAAGCCTGAGCAAGTCATTGTCTCAACTGGTGGAAAGCAGGTTCTTGATAATGCTTTTCGGGCAACGCTTAACCCGGGTGATGAAGTGATTATCTCCACGCCTTATTGGGTGAGCTATCCTGAAATGGTTGCTTTATCCGGTGGTACGCCTATTATTATTGATACAAATATTCAGGATGGTTTCCGCCTGAGGCCAGAGGTCTTAGAAAAAGCAATTACACCCAAAACCAAATGGTTTGTGTTTAATTCACCTTCCAACCCTTCAGGAGCGGCTTATGATTATAATGCTTTGAAGGCTCTGACGGATGTTTTATTAAGGCATCCGCATGTATCTATTTTGACCGATGATATTTATGAGCATTTGCTTTATGATGGGCAGAAATTTTTTACGCCTGCTGAGGTGGAGCCTAAATTATATGATCGTACATTGACTATGAATGGCGTATCAAAAGCTTATGCAATGACAGGCTGGCGTTTAGGTTATGCGGCTGGGCCGGTTGATCTTATAAAAGCCATGGATAAGGTACAGGGGCAGGCGACATCGGGAACTTGTAGCATTACGCAATGGGCAGCTGTTGAAGCGCTCGATGGGCCGCAAGATTATCTAAAAGAGAGACTTCAGGCCTTTCAAGAAAGGCGCGATTTGGTCGTAAATGGTCTAAATGCATGTCAATATATTGAATGTGTTAAGCCGGAAGGAGCCTTTTATGCTTTTCCATCATGCGCCGAGGCTATTGGAAAAAGCGCGCAAAATGGTCAGAAGATTGAGAATGATTTAGATTTCGTGACGGCTCTCCTTGAGCAAGAAGGCGTTGCTGTTGTGCATGGATCAGCCTTTGGTCTTGGCCCGCATTTTAGAGTATCCTATGCGACATCATCGGACATACTGAAAGACTCCCTTGCGCGTATCAAGCGCTTTTGTGATGGTTTGCGATAATCCATAAAAAAAGAGTTTTGGGGAAAGCCAAAACTCTTTTTGCGTAAAAGCACCAGTTTTAAGAAAAATCTTTATAAGATGCTTCAACAATATCATCTATCTTGCTTAATAACTTCTCAAGCTCTTCCGTATTGGTAGAAGAATTACATTTTTCAAGGCAATTTTTAAAAGTCTCACGACATTTTCGGCGGCAGCCACTTGGATCTGGCGGATTAGGGCACCATCCGACACAGTAATTATATGCCTCTTTACATTTAGATACACATTCTCTGTTGTTGAGGTTTTCAGAGATTTCTTCAAAAATACGGTCTAATTCCGGCTGTACTTTTTCACTCCAATATGTATTGTAATCCATATACTCCCTTACAATAGTGTTTATCACAAAATCTTCTATAAATGATCATGTTCATTTTTCAAGTTTTTAAATTGGTCGCCTGATTATAGGATTGCAAATGAAATGTAATGTGGTAATTTTCCAAAATGAAATCAAAAATAACTGTAAATAATATAAGACTCATATTTGTCATTATTGCTTTGACCTGGATTGCAAGTCTTATCTCTTTTGTCCTTCCTATTATTTTGGGTGAGATTGATATTGCTCAAAATATGCAGATATTTTTTGCCTTATCTATTCTGAGTGTCACGACTATAGCCTCTGTTGGAACTATTTTTTACAAAAAATGGGCTGTCTATGTTTATGTCATAACAAGTCTTATATCTTTGGCTGTTGCTTTCATGCAGAAAAATAATATTGATCTGGCACAGATTGGCTGGCCTCTTGGGTTATTGGCAGTTTATCTTATGCTTGTGAGCCTTGTAAAAGAGAAGTTTGGCATCCCTGATAAAGATGGAAAAAAGGAATAAATATGCAATATTGGCTTTTTAAATCTGAACCAGAGGCTTGGTCATGGGAGGCTCAAAAAGCGAAGGGCTTAAAAGGAGAACCTTGGGATGGCATTAGAAATTATCAGGCCAATAATAATATGAAGCTGATGCGTATAGGGGATCTGGGCTTTTTTTACCACTCTGTTAAGGAAAGGCGCATTGTTGGTATTGTGAAAGTTATAAAGGAACATTATCCTGACCATACGGATAGTTCGGCCCGTTTTGGCATGGTAGATGTTGTGGCTGTATGTGATGTTCCTTCGCCCGTGACGCTTGCTGATATTAAAGCGCACCCAGAATTGCAGGATATCGCACTTGTGAAGCAATCGCGTTTATCTGTTGTGCCTGTCAATGATATTCAGTGGAATATTTTATGTGCTATGGGTGATGTAACATCAGATATGTTGTCTGGAAAGCCTTAAAAGATATTCAAAAATGGAACCTATTTTTCATAAAGTTGAGCGTTTGATTGCCTGGCGCTATTTGCGTGCAAGGCGTCGTGATGGATTTATTTCTGTGATTGCTGGTTTCAGTTTTGCTGGTATTGCGCTTGGGGTTGCGACCCTCATTATCGTTATGGCTGTTATGAATGGCTTTCGCATAGAGCTTGTCAATCATATTCTCGGGGTGAATGGGCACATTACTATTGCACAATATGGACGAGATATTGCTGATTATGATGATAAAATTAAAAAAATTGAAGCCATAGAAGGTGTAAATTATGCCAGCGCCATCATAGAGGCACAAATTATGGTGACAGCGCGCAACCGCAATGCGGGCATTGTTGTGCGTGGGCATAGGCAAGAAGATTTTCAGAAGAGCAATATGATCTCCGATAAAATCACCAAAGGAGACATTAAATCTCTTAGTGAAGGAGATGTTGCGATTGGTGTAAGGCTGGCTCAAAAATTAGGTGTAGATGTTGGTGATAAGGTGACGCTCATTTCTCCCAGAGGGCGTAGCACCCCTTTTGGCACTGCTCCGCGGATTAATGGATATAGGGTAGGGGCTATCTTTGAGCTTGGCATGTCGCTCTATGATGAAAATTTTGTTTTTATGGGGCTGGACGCTGCGCAGAAATTCTTTTTGAAAGCAAATACTGTTTCTCTGATTGATGTGCATATTGAGAATTTGAATGAAACTGAGCCCATGAAGCCACTCATTTATGCTGCTCTAAATGACACTTTTTCTGCTGCTGGTTATTTGCTGACGAGCTGGCAGGAAAGCAATAAGACCTATCTCTCAGCGCTGGCAGTTGAACGCAATGTGATGTTTATTATTTTATCACTTATTATTCTTGTGGCTTCGTTAAATATTGTCTCTGGGATGATTATGTTGGTGAAAGATAAGGCACAGGATATTGCAATTCTGCGTACAATTGGTGCGAGTCGGGGCGCGATACAACGTATTTTCTTTATGTCAGGCGCTGCGATAGGTGTGACAGGAACGGTGACAGGCCTAATTATAGGCGTGCTTTTTTGCATGAATATTGAAGCGATCAGGCAGGGTGTCTCTCAGCTGCTTGGTATTGCTTTATTTGATCCGAAAATATATTTTCTTGCGCGGATGCCAGCTGAAATGACACTCACAGATGTATCATCAGTCGTAATTATGTCATTGACGCTGACTTTTCTGGCTGTGATTTACCCTGCACGAAGAGCTGCGAAATTAGAGCCCGCAGATGTTCTGAGATATGAGTAAAAATTACGATATGGTTTTACAGCTTGAAAATATTACACATGGCTATCAGCAGGGAGAGAAAACTGTTGATGTTTTACAAGATATGTCTTTCACGCTGCATGCTGGTGAAATTTGTGCTCTGACAGGGCCTTCGGGGTCTGGGAAATCTACGCTGTTGCAGCTTGCGGGATTATTGGAAAAACCACAAAAAGGGCAAGTCTTGATTGATGGAACAGATTGCACTGCGTTTGATGATAATCAAAAAAGCAGTTTTAGAAGTCAGAAAATTGGCTTTGTCTTTCAGTTTCATCGTCTGCTGCCCGAGATGACCGCATTTGAGAATATTTTATTGCCTCAGCTTTTTATCAACAAGGATCATAAAACCGCGAGCGAGCGAGCGCATCATTTACTAGAGAGGATTGGATTATCGCATCGTAAAGATCACCTTCCGGCTGAGATGTCAGGTGGAGAACAACAGCGTGCAGCGATCGCACGTGCTTTGGCCAATAAACCCCTACTTCTTTTGGCAGATGAGCCAACAGGTAATCTTGATCCCTCTTTATCTGATCATATTTTTCTGGAATTAACCAGTTTTGTCCGCTCCGAGGGGGCTGCCGCGCTTATTGCAACTCATAATATGGATCTTGCTGCACGCGCGGATAGGAATTTAAATATTTTAGGGCGCGTTTAAAGAAATATGCTGGAAAAACAACATTTGCGTATTGTTAAAGCGATTTCCGAAGAAAAAACTCTTACAGAGGCATCTGATAAATTATGTGTGACACAATCTGCACTGAGCCATAGTATTAAAAAAATTGAGCGTTATTACGACACGCAAATATGGATAAAACAGGGGCGTCATTTACATTTGACACAGGCAGGGTTAGAAATTTTAAAGCTCGCTAAAAGAGTATTGCCGCATTTTGATCATGTTGAAAATAATATCAAACAGATCGCCAAAGGACAAAAGGGGACTTTGCGGATCGGGATGGAGTGCCATCCCTGTTATCAGTGGCTTCTGAAAGCTGTTAAGCCTTATTTAAATGCTTATCCGGATGTGGATGTTGATGTTCTGCAAAAATTTAAGTTTGGAGGTCTTGGTGCTCTTTTCAATTATGATATTGACCTTCTTGTGACGCCGGACCCTTTTTTTAAGAGTTCTGTGATTTTTGAGCCCGTTTTTGACTATGAGCAAGTTTTGGTTATTCACGGCAACCACCCTTGTTTAGGAAAAGATTATGTCATGCCAGATGATATCTCACATGAGACATTGATCACTTATCCTGTTGATGTCACGAGGCTTGATATTTTCAATCAGTTTTTTCTTCCGCATCAAAGTTATCCGAAGAAACATAAAATTATTGAAACAACAGATATCATGCTTCAGATGGTTGAGGCTGGCAGAGGCGTTGCTGCCTTGCCAAAGTGGCTTGTGGAAGAATATCAGTCAAAACTAGATATTGCCATGATACAGCTTGGGGAAAAAGGCATTCCCAAAAATATTCATCTTGGATTTAGAAAAAGTGATGAAAAAATTGAATATTTAAAGGCGTTTGTTGATACAGCAAAACAAACCAAAGTTGAAGCCGAAGGTTACTCTTAGAGACTCTTCGCTCCTTATGATGAGTAAATTTCATGTATATATGAAATTAAATCCATTTTATTCATAATTAAATTCAGCTATAACTATATAAAGCCTAGTTGATGTTCTCAAATTCCAAGGGGATTTTGTTGCGATTAAGCTAAATGTTTAAGAGTAAGGGACTTGATGTATGACAAGCACAAGATTCAAATATAAGATTAAAACCATTCCTTTTGATGAGAATTATCACCCTGCTGCGAATAC
>JBCCNR010000051.1:0-9475 GCA_039025725.1 Pseudomonadota bacterium
AAATCATTCATCGCATTTATCTCATATATTGCTTTAGAAGCTGTCCAATAGGGTTAACAAAGATGATTTTTGAGGGATTTTTAGCTGAAAACTTCACTAAAAAATATGTCCGTAGCACCACTATGCACAGATTTTTTAGTTTGTTTTCAGCTAAAAATCCCTCAAAAATCATCTTTGTTAACCCTATTGGACAGCTTCTAAAGCAATATATGAGATAAATGCGATGAATGATTTACAGAAAATTATTGAACAAGCCTGGGAGGATAGAAATAGTCTTTCTCCTGCGACAACAGGCGAAAAACGCGATGCCGTTGAAACAGCTTTAGCTGGGTTGGATAATGGAACATATCGGGTTTGCGCACATGAAAATGGCACATGGCATGTCAATCAATGGCTGAAAAAAGCTGTTCTGCTGTCATTTCGGCTGCATGATAATAAGATGATAACGCATGCGGCGGGTCCAAATGCAAGCTGGTTTGATAAGGTTCCATCTCGTTTTGACAATATGAGTGAAGTAGATTTTCAAAATGCAGGCTTTCGCGTCGTTCCCGGAGCCTTTGTGCGTCGCGGATCATTTATCGGCAAAAATGTTGTGCTTATGCCCTCTTTTGTGAATATTGGCGCTTATGTCGATGAGGGGACTATGGTTGATACATGGGCAACGATTGGCTCTTGTGCACAAATCGGTAAGAATTGTCATATCTCTGGTGGGGCTGGTATTGGCGGCGTTCTTGAGCCTCTCCAAGCCAATCCTGTTATCATCGAAGATAATTGCTTTATCGGCGCACGCTCAGAAGTCGCAGAGGGTGTCATTGTTGGCGAAGGCTCTGTCCTGTCTATGGGGGTTTACCTCGGGGCCTCAACGAAGATCATTGATCGCGAGACCGGTAAAGTCTTTAATGGCAAAGTTCCGCCTTATTCTGTTGTTGTGGCAGGGTCACAGCCAGGCTCAACCGGTGATGTTAATCTCTATTGCGCTGTTATCGTGAAACGCGTAGATGAGAAAACACGCTCAAAAACATCTATTAATGACCTCTTAAGAGCCGCTTAGAGCTTCATTAATCAGCATATGCTACTTTTATATATCACAAGATATATAAAGTTAGATCACCATGCGTCATTTGCAGCATATGCTGAAGCTCAATTCAGATATAAGGAAAAAATACGAGCTTAAGCTCTGTATAGCGCTTGATGATGATCTTATGGCGTATTTTCTAAAACATGATATGCGCGACAAAGACGCATCTCTTTCATCGCTTGATGCATTTAAACAAACGGCCTCATTTCAGCTTTTAACACGCTATTTTCCAGCTCTTGCATCAGTTGGTGTAGGCACTATGCCCAATATTCATTTTCGCTTTTTTCTTGTGCGTGCGCAAAATTATGACAATAACCATAAGGGCTTGAGGGGCTTTCATAAGCCTATAGAGATGATCTATAATAGATTTTACCAAGATTATCATGACACTCTCTCTGGGCTGGAGTTAGATAAACTATGTCAAATCAAGCCCTATGGAGACTTTCTTCCCTTATCAGATAATGTCATAATTTATTGCGATAATATTTCCACTGATATCCAAATGCGGAAAATCATGGCCAATATTACCTTTATGTTGTGTAACCATAGTCAAAATACCATTTGCTCTGGTAAGTTTGAGAAGCCACACCTTATGCAAACACCTTTTTGCGTCTCTATAGAAGATGCAAAAAATATATTAAAAGAAAAAGGGCCTTGTCTATTTTATGCACCTATGGCCCCAGAGACATTTTTGAGAGATATAATTCATAATGAAAAAGAGATAGATCATATCTTTCCTAAAATTGCGCCTTATGCTTTAGATAATATTTTCATTATGCAACCTATAGATACGTCTATTAAGCCTTTAAACCTTATCAGAGTAACAACAGCCGGGCCCCATATCCTGCCTGTTTGCCAGACAATATCGCGTAGATTTTTAAAAAAAGGACACATATTGAAAGAAACAGCTCAGGCAAAATATATCCATATTCCGGAAGAACTTGCAAAGGTAACCCTTGAAATGCATGGGCGTATGAATGATCCCAAATCATTTTTTCAATCTTATTTTTTTACATATGATGGTCAGGGTTATGCTCTGGAACGAGTGGAATATGGCTCTGTGTCAGATTATGCGCGGCTTTCCACTTATATGGATACCAAACAAAAGCAGCTTCAAAAGCATAATGCTAAGATGTCGCCTGACCTACGGGAGAAAATATCCCATCATCCTATTGATCATATTTTATATTATCCTCTTGCAAAAGCGTTTGGAAGGCTAAAATTGGTACAAAAAGTGCATCATGCTCATGTAAATAGCAAAGATTTCGGAGCAAGCCCCAGCGCACACTATCAAAAATATGGACCATAAAACACATGTAAATTACCTGTCTGAGATCATTAAAATGGTCAAGCAAGGCGCTATAAATGTTAATACATCCCCGTATAATATAATTTTTCTGCTTAAAGATTTTATATCAGAAGATACAATTCCTACTGATAAAATGGCTCCGAAATATGGCGTTCTTCCCGGAGAAACAGTCAAGCTTGGCACAGCACCACGGCTTGCATATGCGCGGACAGAAATGTACTGGCTTAAAGTCACAATTCCTTACATGCTACAGGCTCTTAAAAGTGAAGGCATAAAATTCCCAATACGTATTTTACTCGCTAATCCCGATTCTGTTATCGGAAGAAGATTAAATGAATGCTACCTCAAAGATCCTGTTTTGTTGTCGCCCAAATCTGATGTCGTCGAAAATGTAAAATTTATGCATGATTTTGCCATAAATGGCGAAGAAGAAGACCGCAAAGATGATTTTATTTTCCGCGCAAACCGCTTTTTTAATATACAAAGCTTTAAAGGGTTCTTACCTGTTGATCATCGCTCTCTTGTGGTGACAGTTTCGACCTCAAGCGATAGTCAGAAAAAAATGAATATGGCTGTTGCCTTACAAAAAGCCGAAAATTCAGGGGCTCTGGTTGTAGAGAAACCACGTTTTTGGGTTCCTGATTACATCTTTCAGACGTTTGGTCATGCTGACCCTAAGGCTTTTGCCAGGTCTCTCATGCCAGAATATTACCCCCCTTCATGTGAGGGACGCGTGCTTTTCGAAGCCATGCAATTCTTTAAGCGCCATCAGCATATTGTTTTAAAACCATCAAACGGAGCAAATGGCTTCGGAGTAGCTTTTTTTGATATAAAAGGGCTGAATGGTGAAGAGAAAGCGCGTGAGTTGAAAAGATTTGAGATGACTTTCAACAGTTATCTTGAAAAATACATAGCGCCTATCAGATTGATTGTGCAGCCCTATCTTGAGAATATCAATCAAGATGGCGAAGTGCGTGTCTTTATTTATAAAAATAAAATTTTACCGGTAGGCATACGCCTTATTCCCAAAGGCAAAGATGCTGTCTGTAAGATATTTCTAAATGCTAAAGTTGAAGCATTCCTGCTTGACCCTGAGCTGATAAGGGTTGCTGTAGAATTTATCGAAAAATCAAGACATATGGGATTAAATTATTTTGGCCTTGATATTATCAAAGATAAAGGACCAGATGGTCAGCCAAAATATTTCATCACAGAAGCAAATTTTATGATTTCAGGCTTTTTTGACAAAATAGCTTATAAAATGGATACATGCCATGATGAGGTCCAAGATCACATAGACGCTTTGCCTGAAAATCTACAAAAATATGTCTCCAGAAGTCATATGAATGATACAGTTTATCGGCTATTTTATGAATTCCTCCGTAAGAATGAAATCAGACGCGCCGTAGAAGCCACACATCACTCGATAGAAAATGGCTTTCTTGCGAGCTACGTGAATAGAGAATTGAGATAATATTATATTTAGATACCATAAAACTCTTGTGAGCTGACCCTAGACTCCGACCCATCTATTTGCTATGAAGTTACACGAAGTTGCGGCCGTGGTGGAATGGTAGACACGCAAGCTTGAGGTGCTTGTGGGCAATTAACGCCCGTGGAAGTTCAAGTCTTCTCGGCCGCACCAGTATTTCTGATATTTATATTGTTTTATACCTTATCACGATAAGTTTATCCTCCCAATTCTAAGTGTGCAATTATGTCAGTGTCTCAAAATAGACTAAAAAAAGAGGCCTCCTCATTTTGCGCAAGCCTTAAAAACATAATGACTATAGTCCTGGTTATGATTTGCATGGCTGGATGTGTGTCACTGCCACAGCGTGCCTCTGTGCCGCAGGCTCTTGCGGATAAAGCCTTACTTGAGGGCATGGATCGTCCTGTACGCATTTGGGGAGATGAGAGCCCTCCGGGGATAGAAGAAGAAATTGCGATACGGAACAGGCAAGCTCTCTCTCGTTTTGGCGGAACAGACCCAAAAGAAGTTTCTAAACAAACGCCTGAGCTTAGCTTTTTGGCGATATCTGGCGGCGGAGCAGATGGCGCATTCGGTGCAGGCTTACTCAATGGATGGACAGCACATGGCTCTCGTCCAGAGTTTGAGATTGTAACGGGCGTCAGTACAGGCGCGCTGATTGCGCCTTTTGCCTTTTTAGGCTCTGATTATGATGATGAACTTAAAGAAGCCTATACAAAATTATCTTCTAAAAATATTATTGAAACAGGTGTTTTCAATATATTAGAGGCCATTTTCGGCGGCATTGCTATAGGCGACACAACGCCATTTGCACGCACAATTCGCCAATATGCTACTCGGGAGATGTTCGATAAAATTGCAGAGGAGCATAATAAAGGGCGCCGCCTTTTTATCGGTACAACAAATCTTGATGCTGAACGCTCTGTTATATGGGATATTGGTAGATTAGCGAATAGTGGTGCGCCTGATGCTTTATTTATGTTTCATAAGATATTACGTGCATCGGCTGCGATACCAGGGGCGATGCCTCCGGTGATTTTTGATGTCACGGCGAATGGACGAAATTATCAAGAGCTTCATGTTGATGGGGGCGTCACATCGCAAGTTTTCATCTACCCCGTAGAGCTTGAACTGAATAAATATATCCCTAAAGAAGATCGCGAAAATCGCAGGCTTTTTGTCATTCGAAACTCAAAAATTACGCCTGAATATAATCCTGTTAAGACAAGCTTGTTTGATATTTCGGCTGAAAGCATTGGTGCTCTTATTAAAAATCAAGGTATTGGAGACCTCTATAAACTCAGTAAAATCGCCGAACGCGATGGATTTCTGTTTCATTTTGCAACTGTTCCATCAGAATTTAATGCAAAATCTCATGAAGCATTTGATCCTGATTATATGAGCGCCCTCTATGATCTGGGCTATAAAATGGCCATTGAGGGATATCCATGGCGCAATGATCCAACAAAAATTCCATATAATAAATTTGAGCGTTAAACCTTCATGTCTGACATATATTTGAAGCAGGAAGATGCTTATTTTTTACAGTCTGAAGATGCAAAATATATTTTATCTCTCTTACGACGCTATCACTCTGAAAGCTATTTTGTCGGCGGATGTGTGCGCAATGCTGTTATGGGTCTTAGTCAAAGCAGTGATGATATTGATATTGCAACAGCATTAAAGCCAGATGATGTTATAAAAACTGCCAAAGCACATGGAATATATTATGTTCCGACAGGATTAAAACACGGCACCATAACATTAATCTACAATGAGAGACAATTTGAGGTCACAACTTTTCGCTCTGATGTCAAAACCGATGGCCGGCATGCAGAAGTACAATTTGAGGCAGATTATAAACAAGACGCATATCGCAGAGACTTTACAATAAATGCGATCTATTGTGATGGGGATGGTATTTTAAAATCTCCTGTTGGTGGTATAGAAGATGCACATTGTCGGGAAGTACGTTTTATAGGCAATGCAGAAGACCGCATCAAAGAAGATTATTTGCGTATTTTGCGCTATTACCGTTTTATATCTTATTTTGGTACGCCAGATGATGTACATAATGTAAGTAAGACTATCAAAAAGCTTCTTGTAGATATGCGCAGACCTGCCACTGAGCGCAATATCACAGAACTTAGAAAAACTCTACATGGTGCATATCAGCTTGATGCATTAAATTTGATGGAAGATTATGGTGTTTTTGAGGCTTTTTTCGGCACCACCTCAAATGTCAAAAAATATCAAGCTATTCTACAAAAAACCGCTAGGGATGCTGAAGACATCCCATTTTCTCTAAAAATTGCGCTTTTATGTGACTTTTCGGCTTCAGATGATTGGAAAAGCTTTTTTAAGCTCACGCGACAGGAAAGTAAAGCAATCGATCAGTTGCGACAACTCTGCACTCTCTTATCGCAATCCTGTGATATATATGAGCAACTCAGTTATAAATATGATTATGATCTGAATATCTATAATATAGCTGTAGAAAATTTAGCATATAATCAAACTTTAAGCGAAGAAGATGCTGAAATGCTTATAGGGCAGATTTTGCCCTATATTCCTTTTAATATTCAAGACACAATAAAAGAGGGATTTAAAGGCAAAACAATTAAAGAAGAATATATTAAAAGGCGTTTAAATTTCCTGAAAGAAACACTTTCTAAAGCATAAAGCTAGGTTTTTTATTAAACTCAGGTAGAAATCCTATCGAGCACTCAAAGAGTTTCTCATGCTGCACATTCCCTGCCCCATCTAAAAAATATTTCACCGCATCGCAGATATAACCACGCCTGAATGCCGTTAAAATATAACCTTCAGCAGATATTTGCTTAAACAGCTCATCTGGAATTTGCTTCACAGACCCATTGATAAATATAATATCATATGGAGCCTTCGCAGCATAACCTTTGGTCAAATCGCCAGACACAACCTCAATGGAAACGTCTTCTTCCGGTTCAAAAGAAGACATATTCTCACGTAGAGTCTCAACAAACTCTTCTGTCTCAAGCAAAGTAACACTCTGCGCTAAACCTGAAACAAGTGCTCCGAAATATCCTGTTGAATCACCTATAATCAAAATATTCTGTTTCCCATCCAGCTCTGCGGATTGGAAAAACTTTCCTGTCACCATAGGCTCTAACATATAGCGACCATTTTTAGACACAGGTATCTCTTTTCCTGAATAAGAGATCACTCTAAATTCTTTAGGAACAAAATGCTCGCGCGGTGTTTTTCTGATCGCCTCTAAAACAGATGCATTGCGCACGCCGACCGCCACAAGCTGTGACTTGATCATTTTTTCACGCGCGGCTTCAAAACTTTCCATGTGACTCAGATTCCATATTATTAATTATTTATAATTCTTTTTGGTAAAGATTTCTTTAATGATCTGCAAGGGAAAGTTTTGGTCTATAAACCAGACATCTTACCTCGTGATGATAACATATGAAGCAGACCCTTACGAAATTAAGTACAAATTTTGCCAACATCATCACTGGCTTAGGTGCCTCTTTAAAACAAGTCTGAATGCGTTCCCATTCTAACAAGCTCAAGAATGTTTTTATCCAAATTGACCCGATAAACCAGCAACCAGTCAGGCTCAATATGACATTCACGATGCCCTCTCCAATTGCCAACCAACTCATGATCACGATTTTTTAAGGGTAGAACTTCATTATTCGAGAGAGTTATAACAATAGATTTTAGCTTTTTTAGATCTTTTCCACGTTTCTTAATTCTTCGAATATCCCGCCTGAATTGCGATGTTTCTACAACGTCAAAGATCATTCCTCATTATCCCAGGATTTGAACATATCTTCGACGTTTTTATGGCGTATTCCACCACCATTTTCTAGTTCTCTCATTGCAGCCCATGTTTCTGCATTCGGAGCCTTAACACGCATATCAAAAGGCAAACCACCATGATTGACCACTTGATGAAAAAATACGCGGATAGCATCAGATGTATTAAGACCTAAGCTTGATAAAATACATTCCACTTGTGCTTTTAAATCATCTGATATACGCGCCTGAACTGTCGTTGTTTTGTCCATATCTATGTCCTATATGTCAATATTTGTATATGATATTACTACAGAACAATGAAGAAAGCATTATTTATTATAGCAAAAGTCCATAACTATAGCCCTAGCTTACCATTTGGTCTGCCATTTCCTCAAGCGTTTGAATGTCTTTGTCTGAGAATTCCTGCATGTAAAGCAACCAGTCACTGACAATATCTTCCCGCGTATCGCACGGAGATGTTATAATATTCAGCAATTCTTCATCTGTGAGATTATTTAATGCAATATCATAATAATCTTGCATGTAGTCTTTAATAGTGTCTGTATTTTCTGAAGCCTCAAGTGCCTGCCAGAAAGTAGCAATATCTTTCTTACTGACAATACCAGTTTCAAACATATAGACAATATGACCTAGGTAAAAGGCAAGATTTTTTTCAATACCTCCAGCAGAGCAAGAGGATATATTATCTATGATAAAAGCTAGTGTTTCATCATCGGAGCATGCATAAAGCTGATCAATAATATTAATATCCCTTTTTTTCCTTCTCTTTGCCTTGGTTTTTGTATCAATTGTTGATGCGCGCATATGTTTTTGCATTTTCTTTTCAAGGCTTAATGAAGATGATGTATCCTCTTTAGAGGTTTTTTTATTATCATCTGGAAAATTTTTCTCAACCAAAGCGTTTATTTCATGCGTTATAATTCGAGAAACAGGATTTTTCTTCCGGTAAAGCAGAAGAGCCGTTGTCACACGCCTACGCGCAATTTCTGGATAATCCATATCATCGGCAATATCTATAAGCCCTTCAAGACAGCCCTCTTTCTGCTCATTTGTAGCAGATGCAAGATAAAGTTCAGTCAGAGTATTGACAAAAGAGCTTCGATTTTTGCTAGATGACACCTGAAGCAACCTCAGTTATAAGAGTTTCCGCATCATCTTGCTCCATTGTCTGAAGAAGCTTTGAGACCATGTCCAGACGCCCTTCACTGTAATAATGCCATAATATATTATGCTGCAATGAAGGATCAAATTCACTAAAACTCTCAAGAATAGTGTCCTCATTTTCGGCTGTTAATAAATCCTTTAGATCCTCGACCTCAACAGTTTCATCTTCATGCAAAACGCCATTTAAAACCTGTATGGCTTCTGATAAGGCCTCAAATTCTTCTGTACTCAGCTCATCATTGACAAGCTGCTGCGATAATGAAACCAGAATAACCTGTAAATCATCTTTATCAGCACCATCTGCAAAAATATTATCTTCTTCGCTGACAATACCTTCTAAAACAGTGTTAAAAGCGTCATTGGTCTCAAGCTGCCGGAAATTATCCCCAACAAGCTGCGCAAGTGAGCTTTTGACATTAGATAATGTTGACATAAGGCCTCATTAAAGCAGTATAATAAAATAGCTTGCATAATGTTAGGCAAGAAATATACCAAATTATACCAAAAGCACTAAATAATTTATGATGAAGTGCTTTTGGTAGAGCGCCCGACTGGGCGCCGCGCATCGTTGCGCGCCCCCTCGGAGCTGTTGGCGTAAGCCAACTGGCGTGAGAGA
>JBCCNR010000052.1:0-9390 GCA_039025725.1 Pseudomonadota bacterium
AATAAAAAAATTGAAAGAATAAACATGTCACTAAATTTAGCAAAAGGTGTGGGTAACGGACCTCAAACAGGAAAATGTCGCAGCCGGAGTCCTAGCCCGAGTTTTAGCAGTGAACGGTCACCTTTAAGAAGAAGGGTAGGGAGTGCGAATAGTGCAAATATTGCGAATGCTGAGGCTAGTGATGTATCATTAGGCCCTCCTGATGCGGACTGGAGCGATCTAGCTGAGCTACCCAACATTGCCAGCATTGAAAGTATTTATACAAACCCAAATGAATTCTACAGAAAAGACGGTAAACTTTCTATTGAAGAAGTTTACAAAAATGCTGTGGAAAAAGCCAAAGAAATTAACAGCGATGATGACCTTGAGATATTTTTATATGCTGGTGGTGATTGTGGTGTTGGAATAGCACGAGCTATAATACTCGAAAATCTTCTCTCAGATGGAGAAGCTCAGGTAACTGAATATCTCAAGAGCGATGCATGTAAGACCCATATAGAACAAAAGAGAAATGAATGCAACATAGGTCCTCATAAAGGCGCTTGGGACGGATTTAAAGAAGAAGTCAAAGAATTTTATGATAATAATAAAAAACTTTTCCTTTTTAAACAGGAATTACCCAATGATTTGAAACAGTTTGATAATAACCATAATGGACTGTTCAATTATAAAAAAATTTATGATTTTGTTGCCAGAGTTGCACCTACCATCGATAGCGAAGAAAAACTACAAGCATTTTCTGAACATTTTCAAGTAAATCCTGAGCTGAATTATGCAATGCGCCTTGCTTTTACTATGTATATTCGTGATAGTTGCAAAAATAATAATCATCTGAATGATTATCTGGGTGGCGTGTTCAAAAAAGTAATTGATCGAAACAAATTACATAGCAACATACGAGTACTCAGCAAAAGGGTGGAAGATACACTTAAAACTATTCTGATGAGTAACTTTACAAGCATCGATGATTCTACAAAAGATGCAATACGTAAAAGTTTGAATAATTGGGCTAAAGCAAGAGCCGAAACAGCTAAATAATATTTTACCGCGCCATTTCAGAGGCCGCGGATATATTATAGAGTATGTTTGCCGCTTCTCTTGCCTCTTCTCTTGTGCGTTTTGTTGGTTTCCTACCAATAGCATATCGTCCTAGCCGCATTGCACGTCCCATCACTGTTTTCTGGGCTGATGACGGGGTGAGTGCCTCTTGAGTGATCAACTGAGCCATTTCTGCAATATTTTTCCCATAGGCTTCTTCGGCGGGAATGCTGGTCACGATGTCACCGATACGGCGCGTATAAGCTTCTAAATTTTTTGTGTCTAACTTCGCTAAAGCCTGCGATGGTGTTTTGCCCTTTTGAACATCTTCCCGAATTTTTTCCAGACAATAAGATGTCATCATAAAAGCAACAAGATGGCTTAAGATTTCGGCAGGCTTTTGCTGTGCCTTCATATAATTCCCTTTATCTAATTGTGTTATAGCATCAATACGTTTGCCTTGCCTGCGCTGTGCTCTTCGGTAGCGACGGTCATAAATGTAATTCCCAGCCATGCCGCCGGCAATATCACCACCGGGAACAAACCCACCAACCATCGGAAGGACTTGCTGTGCAACAGTGGCTCCTAAACCCGCATCCGCTGAAAATTGAAACCTGTCCCTTATGGGATAATCAATGGCATTGCGCAATCTGTTATAAAAATAGATAGTTTCTTTATCTATATGCGGAACGCCAGGAAATAATCGCTTTGCCCCAGAGCGTAATGTCTGAAGGTCAGCTTCTATATTAATGCCTCTCGGTCTTGATGCTGATGATTGGATATTTTCAACAGCCTGGTCTTGATTGTCCGTAAGCATTTGGGGTGAGATCACTGCTGGCGCATGAAACGCACCCATTTTGAGCATCCTTTCAAGGTCAATATCTGAAAGATAATCTTGTTTTGAAAAAGATTGTAGTTTTTTTGCAGATTTTTTAGGGCCTCCAAAGGCACCATTTTTAAGCAAAATATTAAATTGTTGATCTGATAAATAATCACCACTATTAAATGAAGACCGAACTGACATATGACACCTATACACACAAAGTACACTTAAATTTTATTATATTACATTTTTAAATAAAAATAAAGTGCATTTTGCGATATTAGGACCTATGTAAAATAGCAAAAAACGTTCACAGAGCGGTCCCTGAGCTTGTCGAAGGGTGCGAGGTGTTGGTTTTTTTGCATTACCTTACCCTCTGCATCCTTTGCACCATTCGACAAACTCAGGGGAGAGCATTAATGCGTAAGTCCTAGATGTAATAGATTTTTTAAGTCTGCCTATGCACCGTCGCAATTGGCGTAGCTGCTTTAGATGTCTCACAAAGAAAGGACATCCTACCTTGTGATAATAAAATTTGAAGTGGCCTATAAAACAATAGGTACAAATTTCTCCAAAGTTATTTTTCAAAACTGTCCCGTAGTGGAAATAAAAACAATAGAATTATTTATAAACGACCGAGACAATTTCATAGATTTTACTACCACCGGGGGAGGCAACTTCAACGCTATCGCCTTCATCTTTGCCAATAAGAGCACGCGCAATAGGTGATGTCATGGCGATTTTAGCTGCTTTAAAATCAGACTCATATTCACCGACAATCTGCCAGACTTTTTCTTCTTCAGTATCTTCATCACATAATGTAACGGTCGCACCGAATTTGACAGTTTTCCCCTGCATTTCTGAGACCTTAATAACATCTGCCCGAGAAATAACGCCTTCAAGCTCCTGAATACGTCCCTCAATAAAGCTTTGTTTTTCACGCGCCGCAGAATATTCAGCATTTTCCGAAAGATCACCATGCTCTCGTGCAGTTGAAATCGCTTGAATAACAGCAGGACGTTCAACTTCTTTCAGGTTTCTCAATTCTGCTTCTAATTTTTTAAAGCCCTCTTCGGTCAGTGGAACTTTCTCCATTTTTGCCTCTATTGGATAGTATAATTCGAGAGAAACGCATGTGAATTATTATTTAACACTCACAAATTCCATTCATCCGGAAAAGACCCTATTCATATATAGGGTCTTTTAGGAAATATTATGCCGCAAGTTTTTGGTCAAGATTTTTACATGCAGATACAAGGTCTTGAACAGCTGCAACGGATTTATCAAAATCACTTTGTTCATTTGCAGAAAGCTTAATTTCAACAACTTTTTCAACACCATTTTCACCAATAATGACAGGGACGCCAACATACATCCCATTTACACCAAACTCGCCATTAAGCTCCGCGGCGCAAGGAAGAACGCGTCTCTTATCTTTAAGATAACTTTCAGCCATAGCAATCGCAGAGGATGCTGGCGCATAAAAAGCTGACCCTGTTTTCAGAAGACTGACAATCTCACCGCCGCCTTTTCTTGTGCGGTCGATAATTGCATCAAGCTTATCTTGTGTTGTCCACCCCATTTCAACAAGATCAGGAAGCGGAATTCCAGCCACTGTTGAATAACGCGTAGATGGCACCATTGTATCACCGTGACCACCAAGGACAAAAGCAGTCACATCTTCAACAGAGACATTAAATTCCATGGCCAAAAAAGTTCTGAAACGTGCAGAATCAAGTACACCAGCCATTCCCACAACTTTTTTTGCTGGTAAGCCAGAAAATTCTTTAAGCGCCCAAACCATTGCATCAAGCGGATTGGTGATACAGATCACAAAGGCATTCGGCGCATATTTGCCAATACCCTCACCGACAGATTTCATCACCCCAAGATTGATACCAATCAGGTCATCACGGCTCATGCCCGGTTTGCGCGGCACGCCCGCTGTCACAATACAAACATCAGCATCGGCGATGGCTTTAAAATCATCAAGATCTTTTAAGGTTGCGCCTTGATAGTTACAATCAAACCCATCAACAGGTGAGCTTTCGAAAAGATCTAGCGATTTCCCCTGTGGAATTCCCTCGGAAATATCACATAACACAACATCGCCAAGCTCTTTTAAGCCTGCCAAATGTGCCAGCGTTCCACCAATTTGTCCTGCCCCGATCAGGGCAATTTTTTTGCGCGCCATAATTTTCCCCTTATAAACTACACAAATTTTCTATATTCACATTACATCTATATGTTTTTCTTCCCTAGTGCAATGTCCATCTGCTTGCAATTTATTAAAAAACATTATAAACAGTTATTGAGAACAGGCGGGCGGTATCTACGCCAATCTGGTCAGGTCCGGAAGGAAGCAGCCACAACGTTCGGTGTCGGGTCGTTCTGTTCTCATATTTATTTTTTTGTTGACCGGGTGTGCAGTGCTGTTCAAAGAGAGTGATTTACCAGAACAATCACTTAAAGAAGATGGCAGCTACCTTGTTTTTGCGCGTAAATACAGACCGCAAAATTTTGATAGTCTTATTGGTCAGCCACATCTTACGACAACTTTGAAAAATGCTTTTGATGCTGGCCGCATTGCTCATGCCTATATTTTGACAGGCGTGCGAGGCGTTGGAAAAACCACAACAGCACGTATTTTGGCCAAAGGATTTAATTGTACAGGCCCTGAGGGGCAAACCAAGGCACCGACATTAAAGCCTTGTGGTGTTTGCGAAAATTGTAAATCCATTACCAATGGTAAAAATATCGACGTATTTGAAATGGATGCAGCTTCACGGACTGGTATTAATGATATTCGCGAGATCATTGAATCTTTGCCTTATAAGCCTCTAACATGCAGATATAAAGTTTTTATCATTGACGAAGTTCATATGTTATCGACCTCTGCTTTTAATGGTTTGCTGAAGACTTTGGAAGAGCCGCCAGGGCATGTAAAATTTATTTTTGCAACGACTGAAATTCATAAAATCCCTGCAACGATATTATCGCGATGTCAGCGTATAGATTTAAAACGTGTTGATATTGCAACATTGCAATCTCATTTTGCATCAATTTGCAAAGAAGAGAGTGTAACATTTGACGATGTAGCCCTTGCCCAGATTGCGCGCGCTGCGGATGGGTCTGTGCGCGATGGGCTTTCCTTATTAGATCAAGCTGTTGTCCGAGGGGGCTCTCATATTTCACTTGAGGCTATAGGAGATATGCTTGGGGGCAGTCAGACGGAAGCATGTCTTGATATTTTAGAGCTCTGTCAGCAGCATGATGCTGAACAAGCATTGACAAGATGGCATGAACTTTACAAGGCCGGAAATGATCCGCATCTTTTTGCAAAAGAGACGTTACGTCATATAGAGTGGCTTATAAAATTTAAAAATGCGCCAAAATTGGCTGAGGATATTTCGCTTTCAGAAGAGTTGCGTCAAAAAGGGTCGGCTTTAGCTAAGGCACTCTCTGTTCCGCATTTAAGCCGTATGTGGGATATTGCATTTAAAGCTTTGCAAGATATTCATAAAGCGCCAGACCCTGCATCATTATGCGATGTGATGTTGGTGCGTATGGTTTATGGATTACATATGCCTGACATTATGGAGGTTAAAGAAGCTTCAGATAAAGCTCCTTCCGCTATGGAAGAAGAGATTGTAAAAGAAAACATAGAAAAAAAAACTCCTGACACAGCACCAGCCATAGAATATGTGGCTCAAAAACCTGATGTCTCAACATTGGGGAATTTGCTCAATGTGATAAAAGATAAAAGAGACCTTAAGCTTAAGAAAAATCTTGAGATGGATTTTGTGGTTCAGGACTATAAAGAGGGAAGCATCACGTTAGTCCCCGTACAATCGCGTGAAGCATTCAACTTTTCAGAGTTGCAAAAACGCCTTGAAACTGTGACGGGCATAAGCTGGAATATTACGGTTTTGGATAAAAAGGCCGAGGGCCAAACGGTCCGGGAGCAAGTTAAAGAAGCTAAACAAAAAAATATAAACGCCTTTCAAGACAATAATATTGTCAAAAAGATCTTTGAGCATTTTCCAAAAGCCAAAATTACAGATATTGCGGATCTGTAGAGATCTTATACCAGGCGCCTTAACTAATTTTTGATATTGTACCTATCACAATTATTACATAAGTAATTTAAGTGATTTTTTCTCTCACGCCAGTTGGCTTACGCCAACGGCTCCGAGGGGGCGCGCAACGATGCGCGGCACCCAGTCGGGCGCTCTACTCTTTTTTCTCTCACGCCAGTTGGTTTACACCAACGGCTCCGAGGGGGCGCGCAACGATGCGCGGCGCCCAGTCGGGCGCTCTACCAAAAGCACTTAACAAAAATCATTTAGGGCTTTTGGTATTATATTTACATTGTCAATTAAATTGCTTATCTTATGAATGGCCTGATGTTTTAGGGTATCAGGTCACCGGGGCTTAGTAATCCCATTCGTAGCGGCTATAACATCGGCCGTAATTGATATGTTTCCAGAAAATGAAATATATCAAAGATGTCGCTTTTCGGATTTTGTCCGGGAGGCGGCAATGCATGTCCAGTGCCTCGCGGCTAAAGATTGTCGCGCGTGTCTCTACGAATCACGTTACTAGCTCCCGGCGCTATCGGAGAAACCTCTCTGATAGCTGCCATGTTCAGTTACTTAATTAAAGGGAGTTCTTATATGCGTAACACAGCACAATGTGATATTATAATTGGTAAAAAAATCGAAGAGAACCGTATTATGCGAGGTCTCTCTTTGGAAGATCTCGCTGACCAATTAGAAATGAGCCACCAGCTCTTATATAGATATGAAAAAGGTGCAAACCGCATCAGCGCCACAAGATTATGCTTTATTGCAGATGCCTTAAGAGTATCAATCGAAGAGCTCTTACCAGAAGCTAAGATGCGTTAGGTTATAATAGTTTGAAGTTACTTCGCGAAGGGATGTGCTTTTGGTAGAGCGCCCGACTGGGCGTCGCGCATTGTTGCGCGCCCCCTCGGAGACCCCAAGGAAGTGTTCGCGTAAGCCAACTGGCGTGAGAGAAAAAATCACTCTAAGGTGCTTGATATATAATAATTATGATGGGTACAATATCGAAGATGAATTACGGCGCTTGGTATAATTGCGTGGCTTGTATTATATCATCCAACTTGCTCAGGAAATAATCCTGGCATCCATCGATATGCCAACCGTGCAGGAAAAGATAATGTGAGTGGAGACCGGGGGCCGCCAGATGTCACCACTTCCTGATTGATTAGTGCACTTGTAATGCGCCGTGCATGTCTGTCTGTGACTCCTGTAATATGGGCGACATCTGAGCGGTTGATTTCTCCACGGTGTAAAATAACCTCCATGACTAAATCTGATCTTTTGGGGAGTACATCCATTGCTATAGCCTCACGCACCCAGAGCAGAATACGTGTATGTAATTTTTGTGGTTCAATCAGATCCCGCATAAAACGTACCTGATCCAAACAGACCTCAAGGAAGAATTTATTAAACTCATATAAGGCTTCTTCACTCAATGATCCTCTGCCATCTAAATCATTGCGCCTGCCTAAATCACAGGCAGCCAGTAGTGATTTATAAGTGGTTTCATTGCGTGCTAATCCACGTGATACTGACCATAAACTGCCTGTATCTATTGCCTTACATAACATCGCATGCGAGAGTAACCGTGCCACACGTCCATTGCCATCTAAAAAAGGGTGTATCCATAGTAAACGGTGATGCGCACTGGCAACTGCCAAAATAGCATCTATCTTACCAAGGCGGGAATAGGCATTCTCGAAACGTGTCATAAAATGCTCTAAAGACTCAGGATGAATAGCAATATGACGCCCTACCTGCACATCTCTGGTGCGCAGTAACCCTGCTGTGATTTGATAGAATTCTTTTGTATATGGGTCTTCAACATGAAGTAATTCATCAGGCACATTATCATAAAAGCGTTTATGTATCTCCATGATAAATTCAGATGTTGTCACAGATATGTTATCGTCATGGATGATACTGTCAATCCACTCCTGCACCATGATATGTGCTTTGGCTTCTAGCTGCAGATTACGCTTTTTATTATCGGCGTTATAGTCATCTTTTAATGCGCGTTCGATATCGACAGGATGCGTATTATGTCCCTCAATCAAATTGCTGTAATAGCAATTCATGGCACGTATAAGTTGTGCCAATTGTGGTATAATGACCTCTGGCAGGCTATTTTTAAACGCTGTAGCTTCCGTTGCCAAAGTTAATGCCATATCGGCGAGAGGGCTCCGATATTTGGAACTATCTGAAATCAGCATTGGTTCCATCATAGAGATGGGTTCATCTGCGCTCGCCATAATAATGTCCCATCATATGTCTGTTGTAATGTCCGCTTGTGTGTCCACTAAATTTTTCAATAAAAACCCTATAATATAAGGGTTAATAAAGCATTATATGCCAATAAAGACCTTTAAAATGTCCGCTTTTATGTCCGTATAATTTTACACATATCACGTCACTTGTTGATATGTCAATGAAGGGCAGGTGAGGCCTATCGATTACTCTGCGAAGGGATGTGCTTTTTTTAGGGCATCTTTTAAATGATCAAACTGAATAGAAAGGTAACGCTCCGTCGCAGCGAGGCTTTTATGACCCAGAAGATCTTGTACTTTCCTAAGGTCGCTCCCTTCAGTGAGCAAATGTGTGGCGCAAGAATGTCTCAGCGCGTGCGGCGTAAAATAATCTGGCAGAGCACAAGCAAGGCGCATCTTTTCCAGAATATGACGCGCCTCACGCTGAGGAAGGCACCCGCCACGAATAGCACGAAATATAAAATCTCCTTTTGAGAGCATATAGGGACATATTTGAATATAATCTCTAAGAGCTGTCTGGACAAAGGGAAGCAGAGGCACGACGCGCTCTTTATTGCCTTTACCTAAGATTTTAATATTTTTTTTATCTATTGCATCATCTGTGATCGAAAGTGCTTCGGAAATGCGCATGCCTGTCCCATAGAGCAATACCAGCAAAGCATAATTGCGTGCTCTTACCCAATCGCGAGGGTCCGAGTGATTTTGTAAATAGCGTGCCGCAATTTTAATATCCGTCAAATCAAGAGCATGAGGTAAAATTTTTGGCTTTTTCGGTGAGCGAATATGTTTTAATGCATCATTATCAATATCAAAATGCTCTTCAATATAAGCAAAAAAAGACTTTATGCCGGATAAGTTTCGCCCCATTGATTGGTGGGAAATGCCACTTTTTTTTCGTTTTTCAAGAAAGTCACGAAAGTCATCCATAGTGTAACCAGAGCAATCTTTTAAAGATTGTGCTTTATCGGTTTTTTCTGCCATAGTTGCAAAAAATTGCAGCACGTCATTCTGGTAAGCTGTTTTTGTGTGTTCTGAATAATTCATATTCTTCACCAGAAACATAGCCCAATTTTTATAAATTTCTGAAAGATGTGTCGTAAGAGCAATTATTGTATAAGACATGATAGAAAACTATATGGAGATGGCCCATTCAGGACTGAAGTGCGACAGAGGCGTG
>JBCCNR010000053.1:0-9262 GCA_039025725.1 Pseudomonadota bacterium
AGTTTTAATTTTATTAAAATTTAATAGTGAACATCCTATATTTGAATTGGCTCACAAAGATATCGAAGGTGCAATTTTGGATAGTGTACCAAAGGCACTAGAAGCTCCACTTACTCAAGATCAACTTCCTATGGACGCTATGTTAGATGTCTTAAGAGAGCAGAGCCGTCAAATGTTGGAAAATAAAGAAGCAAAAAAGCGAAGCTCAGATGCAATGCAAGATACTCTTTTATTTCTGGATGACATAGAGACATGCGAAAAATCTCTTGGAAAAGCTATATCTTCTCTGGAGAGATTTGAAAACGTTTATTGTAAAGATGCTGGCTTCTTAGCAGCATATCAGACAGAAAATGTTCAATCCTTGCCAGATCGCATAGAGGAGATAAAAGAAAAGATAGAAAAGCTAAGCAACAAAAATTGGAATTTATTTAAGTTAGTTAATGAAAACAGTTGCAATCTTGAAAAAATTAGAGCTGATCACAAGACTTCTCAAGACGAGCTAAAAACTATTGAAGAAGAGATAGAAGCGATCCGCACGGCAAAAGATGTGCATGACCACAAAATAGCGGAAAAAAAACAAGACAAAAAAAAAGCCGAAGAAGCCATAGCTATGGCAAAAGCATCCGAAGAAAGACAGAAACAAGAGAGGGATAAGAATCTAGAAACATTAAAAAATGAGCGTTTAGGCTTTATAAAACTTCTGCGAGAAGATTTATCCAAAGAAGAAAATACAGACCTTCTTAAAGAGATAAATGAATGGGTACGTAAAACCAGCACGCTAGAAACATTCGCTTACCTAGATGACTTACAAGTAAAAATAAACAAAGCAAAAGAAATTGACGTAGCAAAATCTTATGACACAAAATTAAATGGCATGTCTGAAATTTGGGCCGAAAAAATGGCCGAGAAAACTGTAGAAAAGTATAACGAAGATAAAATTGCCAAGAAGAACGCACAACGAGAAAAAGAAGAAACAAAAAAAGCAGGTGGCGGCGATCTAGATCATGAAATGGATGGGTTAGAGCAACAGTTAAAAGCTACTCCTAATGATATTGGGCTCCTGAAAAAATTAAGAGCTGTACTGTATCAATTAATAGAGAAGCGTAAAGAAGCGGTGGCGTCTTATGAAAGGAGAATCTCTATAAGTCGGAAAATAAAGGAGCAAAAAGAACAACAGAAAACTGATATTTCAGAGCATACATTTCAAAATCATGATAAAGTACTTAATCTGCATGTAAATAATGGAAAAGCAGATGTTGATATAAAACTTTTTGAAGAAGATATTAGATATTTCAAAGAAAAGTTAAAAGGAACACGTGTCTTCATTACTCGCTTCGAAGAAAGAATTAAAGATATAGATCGTCACCTTAAAGAAATGGCCACAGCAAAATCACAGCCAACACAACCATTTTTTACTCCTACTCAGGTGGGGACTCCATCGCAGGAAAGTAAACTTAGCGAGGCCCAGCTAAAAGAAGTATCTGATATATTAAAGCAAGCAGGAGAAACCAAAATATTTTCTGCAGATGCAATTCTGAAAATTCGTGACCTTTATCGTGATATGAGTATTGATAATTATATTGGATTATACAAACTTGCTGCAGAAGCCGAAATACCTCATTCAATTATTACAAAAGTTTGTTATGACTCTGCCCAGAATGAAATTAAAATTGACTGTGAGTGGAAAGAACCAAATAGCCCTGAAGAAATAAAATCTTTGCCTGACAATATAACCCCAGATAATGAAGGCCGTTTTTCTATTGAGGCCTTACAGGAACTTATTCCACTTGCTGAAGAATATGAGAAAAACAATAAAATGGATGTACTTTTAGACCAGCTCATTAAGACTTCAAACTATGTGCTAGCAAAAAATATCGTAAATTTTGCGCACATCGCAAGCTTGTTGAGGAGGCATGACATAAAAACAGAAGATTTAAACAATAAACAAACAATGATTTCAATCTTAGAAAATAGAAGTGGAATACCACTAGGGAATTTTTTTAGAAATCTTCTTATGAGAAAGATTGTTTCTGATTTTTTCAAAATTAGGAAAGCTATAGCAACCTTACAGCGAGCACATAAACGAAAAAGTAATCTTACTGCACATAACAGCTTTGCAGTGCTTCAATAGGCACAAGTTCAAGCGCTTTTATATGTGTTGAGGATGCTTTGACAGGCGGGGCAACGCCGGCTTCATAGGCCTCAAGCCAGCGCAGAGCACAAACGCACCATCCATCTCCCGGCTTCAGCCCCGGAAAATTATATTCCGGGCGTGGCGTACTCAGGTCATTTCCGGCCTTCATACTAAATTGTAAAAAATCTGCCGTCATAATCGCACAGACCGTATGCGACCCGCGATCCATAGCATCTGTATTGCAAAATCCATCGCGAAAAAAACCCGTCATTGGGTCTGTACAACAAGATTGTAATGGACTTCCCAAAATATTTTTTGCTGTATCTTTGCTCATAATTTTTATCCTTTCACCCTTTTATAAAAGCATCCACGCTTCGCTATATAGATCCTAGAAGCTGTCCAACAGGGTTAACAAAGATGATTTTTGAGAGATTTTTAGCTGAAAACAAACTAAAAAATCTGTGCATAGTGGTGCTACGGACATATTTTTTAGTGACGTTTGTAGGCAAAAATCACCAAAAAGGGCTTTTATTAACCCTGTTGGACAGCTTCTAGAATCATCACGATTTTTAAACCACCATATTCTGATTTTTCAGCATAAATTTTACCGCCATGACTATGTACAATATCTTTCGTCAGGGCCAGCCCCAAACCCGATGTGGCATGGCTATTTTGTGTACGCGCCGCTTGAACCGTTACAAAAGGCTTGAAAATATTTTCCAGCATATTCTCGGAAACTCCCGGACCGTTATCTTCAATAATGATCTTAATAGAATTTTTCTCAGTTACAACATCAATATAAATCTCAGATGCAAAGCGTACACTATTTGCAATGACATTCAAAACCGCGCGATCAAGAGACTGTTTGCGCAATTTGAGTTTTTTTTCACCAGCAAAAGAAAAGGTAAAATCTACCTCCTCTTTCCTGAAACTTTGACAGATATTACGAATGATATCTTCCGGGGAGACGTAAACAAAATCCTGCGCATGATTATGTGACACAAATGACATGTAAGATTCGATGATATCTTCCATACGTTTTACATCCATGCGCAGCGCTTTGATATCATCCGTCTGCTCCATGAGAGAGAGCTCAAGCGCAAAACGCGTCAAAATCGTCCGCAAATCATGGCTTACGCCAGCCAATAATAAAGTACGGCCCTCAAGATGCGAGCGAATACTCTCTCGCATCTCTAAAAAAGCAGAGGTCGCCTGCCGAACCTCAACCGAGCCAGAAGGGTGAATTTTAAAAGATGTATCACCATGCCCGAAGGCGCGCGCAGCCTTCCCGAGTTTCACAATAGGACGCATCTGATTTTTCAGAAAAATAAAGGCAATGAATATCAGAAAAACAGATGTCCCGAGCGACCAGACGGGCAAAAAATGCCACTGACTACTCAGGAAAAATCTTTCATGATATGTCATGCGCAAACTGTTTTTTGCATCGAGCGGAATATAAATACGATATAAGTTTGAATCTCTAAGCTTACAAATACGATATTTATTCTCATTCTTCCGTAGCTTTGCATCAACCAAAAGCATAATACCAGAAAGTTTACAGCTTTTTTGATGGTTAGATTTTTTGGGAACAATTTTATAATAGCCGCGATAATAATCAGAAAAATCAACCAGATAAGATGCGACATCTTCAGGATAATGATCAGCAATTTTACGAATATATTTTATATGCGACACTGTCGTCTTAACGGCATTATCAATATGATTATCAATATATTGCCGATAAAAAACAACCGCAATAACTGTCTGGAGCAAGATAATTGGCAAAACCAAAATAAAAAATGTGCGCCATAAAATCTGCTTAGGAAGAAAATGACGCAATTTATAAAGGACATAACGATATAAAACCATTGGCTTTATATTATGTAACGCAACCATTATTCCGGCTGATATTTCACGGTCGGAAGCCCTCTTGCAAGCCACCCTTTCCCGCTTTGTCCGCCGATCATCCCCTCAGGGACATTATAAACAAAATTATAGCCAGCATCCTGTAAGGCCTGCACGACACGCGCCGACCTTCCTCCGGCAGCACACATAATCGCAACATTTGCATCTTTATTACCTTCCGTGAGTGCCTCAAGCTTACCGATAAAATCATGGTCATCCATAGTAATCGCATGTGCATGCTCTGCTATTCCGGTTTGCTCCCACTCATCGCTGCGACGAATATCGATCAATAAAATATCGTTGCTTTTTGCTCTTTGATGCGCCTGATCTGCGGACAAAACACGATCATTATAAACTGCCATGACATCCCTTAAAGTAAATTTCTTTGGATCAATTTAATAAAAACATAGCTAGGGTCAGCCCTCATGTCTAGAAAAAAGTCCTAAAGTAACAATCCCATCGGATCTTCTATCAAATCTTTAAATGCCTTCAAAAGCTCTGCGCCTAACGCTCCATCAACAGCACGATGATCAATAGAAAGCGTTGCCGTCATAATTGTTCCCACCGATAACGCTCCTTCTTTGACAAGAGGTTGCTGCGTTCCTGCACCAACAGCCAAAATAGAAGCATGCGGAGGATTGATAATCGCATTAAAATTCTTCACGCCAAACATCCCAAGATTAGATACTGCTGTCGTGCCGCCCTGATATTCATGCGGCGCAAGTTTACGTGCACGTGCACGTTTGGCCAAATCTTTCATCTCATTGGATATGGCAACTAGCCCCTTACTCTCAGCGCGGCGAATAACAGGCGTAAATAAACCACCCTCAACAGAAACAGCCACACCCACATCGGAATATTTATGCTTTAAAATAGCATCGCCGGTCCAGGTGACATTTGCATCCGGAATATGCTGAAGCGCCAACGCCAATGCTTTAATGATAAAATCATTAACGGAAACCTTGTAACTGTTTGGTCCCTCAGCTGGTGAACGCGCATTAATGGTCTTACGCAATTCCAAAAGCGCATCTAACTGCACATCTGCATTTAAATAAAAATGTGGGATCGTCGTTTTTGATTCCAACAACCGCTTGGCAATGACTTTACGCATACCATCAACAGGCGAGACTTCATAATCATCCTGATTATATAAAGCAAGAATTTCACTCTCTTTCATACCCTGCGGTAAAGCTGGTGCAGCACTGGAGGAAGACGGTTTTGTTTGCTGAGCACTTTGCTGTGAAGGCACTCCATTTTCTATAGCATGCGTAATATCCGCCTTAACAATACGCCCATATGGGCCAGAGCCTGAAATCTGACTGATATCAATATTATTTTGAGATGCCAAACGACGCGCAAGCGGAGATGCCTTTACGCGGTCTTGGGGCTGCGCAGATGATACCGCCGCAGCTGTCACAGGGGCAGACGCCGTGGCAGCTTCAGACGCAGCAGCAGGCGCATTCGCAGCAGAGGGAACCTCAGTGGTTCCGCCAGAAGAAATAATTGTCTCAATGGCCGAAGCATCCTCGCCTTCCTCAAGAAGGATGGCAATCTGCGTTCCCACCTTAACAGAATCAGTTCCGTCAGAGATAACAATCTTGCCTATTTTCCCATCATCAATGGCCTCAACTTCCATGGTGGCCTTATCAGTTTCAATCTCAGCAATGACGTCACCGGATGAAACCTCATCTCCCTCTTTGACGAGCCATTTTGCAAGCTTCCCCTCTTCCATTGTTGGGGAAAGCGCAGGCATTAAAATTTCAGTTGCCATCGTTTTTCTCTCTTATGTCACAGATCATATTGTAAAATTATCTCTCAGGATTTGTAGCAAACAGCCTTCGCAGCCTCATAGACCTCTTTTGCATTCGGCAAAGCTAATTTTTCCAAATTGGCAGCATATGGCATCGGAACATTCTTCCCAGCAACACGCGTTACAGGCGCATCAAGATAATCAAATGCCTTTTCCATCAAAGATGCAGAAATCTCAGACCCTATCGAACAAATAGGCCACCCTTCCTCAACGGTCACACAGCGATTGGTCTTCATGACAGACTGAATAATCGTATCAGTGTCGAGTGGTCTAAGTGATCTTAAATCAACAACCTCCGCCGAAATACCGTCTTTTTCCAATTGCTCAGCAGCCTCAATCGCATAGCCCACAGCAATCGAATGCGCCACAAGCGTTACATCCGTCCCCTGTTTGCGAATACGCGCCTTGCCAATCGGTAGAATATGATCATCTAACTTTGGAACATCAAAAGAATGACCATATAAAATCTCATTTTCCAAGAAAATCACCGGATTGGGATCACGAATAGCAGCCTTCAACAAACCCTTCGCATCATCCGCAGAATATGGCGCAACCACTTTCAAACCCGGCACAGACGCATACCATGCAGAATAATCCTGTGAATGTTGCGCAGCCACACGCGCAGCAGCACCATTCGGACCGCGAAACACAATCGGACACCCCAACTGTCCACCAGACATATATAACGTCTTCGCCGCAGAGTTAATAATCTGATCCATAGCCTGCATCGCAAAGTTAAAGGTCATAAATTCAACAACCGGCTTCAACCCCTCAAAAGCAGCGCCAACAGCCAAACCCGCAAATCCATGCTCAGTGATTGGTGTGTCAACCACACGCCGTGAGCCAAATTCCGCCAGCAAACCTTCAGTGATCTTGTAGGCTCCCTGATATTCCGCAACCTCTTCACCCATAACGAAAACATCCTCGTCACGGCGCATTTCTTCAGCCATCGCATCGCGCAGAGCAACACGCACTGTCATTTCCTCATATTCTGTGCCAGCAGGAATATCCGGATCCGCAGCAGCAATAATAGCCGGCGCAGAAAATTCCTGCACAGCTTGCTCTGCTTCGCTTTCTGTCTTTGTCGTATCATTGCTATTGGCCGTACCCTGCGCACCAATCTGCGAAATATCCTCGCCTTCCTCAGCCAATATCGCAATCACAGAATTCACCTGCACAGCATCCGTCCCCTCAGAGATCAAAATCTTACCGACAATCCCATCATCAGTCGCTTCAACCTCCATAGTGGCTTTATCCGTCTCAATCTCCGCAATCACATCGCCAGAAGAAACTGTATCACCCTCTTTGACAAGCCATTTTGCCAACTTGCCCTCCGTCATAGTCGGTGATAATGCCGGCATTAAAATATCTAAAGACATATTTATACTCTATTTGAAATCATTAATTTAAAGAAGAATATCCGTGTAAAGCTCAGATATATCAGGCTCAGGTGAAGATTGCGCAAAATCCGCAGCCTCTTTAATGATAGCCTTAATACGCTTCTCAGTCTCTTTGAGCTCTTCTTCAGTCACGGAAAACTCAGTCTGAAGCCGCGCCTTCGCACTATTAATTGGATCCTGATTGTCCTTTATCCCCTTAACCTCATCGCCAGTACGATATTTCGCAGGATCAGACATAGAATGACCACGATAACGATATGTCTTCATCTCAAGGATATAAGGCCCGCGACCAGAACGACAATATTCAACAGCCCTCTGGCCAGCCTCAAGAACCGCGGCGACATCCATACCGTCAACAGCCTCCCCGGGGATATTAAAAGAAAGACCACGCTTATAAAGTTCAGTTTCCGCAGAAGAACGACTAACAGATGTTCCCATCGCATATTGGTTATTCTCAATGATATAAATCACCGGCAATTTCCAGAGGGACGCCATATTAAAGGACTCATAGACCTGCCCCTGATTGGCCGCACCATCACCAAAATATGTCAATGACACCTGATCATTGCCACGATAAAAATTCGCAAAGCCAAGACCCGTCCCAAGCGATACCTGAGCCCCAACAATACCGTGCCCCCCATAAAAAGCTTTCTCCTTAGAGAACATATGCATAGAACCGCCCTTACCATGCGAATAACCACCAATGCGCCCAGTTAATTCTGCCATCACGCCCTTCGGGTCCATACCACAGGCTAGCATGTGCCCATGATCACGATAAGCCGTTATAACCTGATCTTTGCCCTCATTGATCGCACCTTGCATCCCCACAACAACAGCTTCCTGCCCAATGTAAAGGTGGCAAAAACCGCCAATAAGACGCATGCCGTAAAGCTGCCCTGCCTTCTCTTCAAAGCGGCGAATTAAAAGCATATCTTCATAAAATTTTAAAAGTTGCTCACGCGAGATTGGTGCAGATTTTTTGCTTGGTAATGTTGACACAGAAGCGGCCTTCTTTTTTGTCGCAGTTCTACTCATGAAATTCCTCAGAATATCAAATATTAATATATCAGACCCCTAAAAGCCCTGAACACTCATTCATCTATAGAAATTCACAAAGAAATTCAACTCTAATCATCATAAAAAATTTTTTGATAGGGATTTACTCTTTTATAGAAATTATATTGCTTATAGTTCTCTATTTTATAGCAATTATTCCAATAATAAAATCTCATCCTGCCTGACATACCCCAAATCGCGCATATATTCAGACAATAAATCAGGATCAACATAACCCTGCCCACTTCCGAGATTATTTATCTTCCATTCAAGCTTCAAACGTTTTGCCTGAATTTCTTCATATTTATCTTGCAGTATGTTTATTTCCGCACTCAGGCGTTCTCGTGCAAAGAGCCCTCTTTCACCATTATATATGTGAAAAACAAAATAAGACATAATCAGAAAATAAGACGCGTATAAAATATAAGAAATCTTTGTAAATTGCATTTTACTCCCCACTTTATTTGCTCATATTTCATAGGTGAATATTCATAGTAATGCAAATATCTCAGATTCGCAAATTTGAGATGCTGTCTTTAGCTATTGCGCATAGCTCAAAGACTTATCCTGCGCCCTCTTATTAAAAATACAAGACACTTCAACATCAGTCAGATAGCTTCTACAGAAATCTCCCAATATTGGTCCATATATATTTTCAAGAATACCGAGGACTATTCTTTTAGGCATGACTTCTGACCTTGCTCCAATCCGAGGAAAAGCCAAAATACAGTCAACAACACCAAGCTTAAATTTACTGTCCTGAATTGAGGCCAATAATGCGTCCATTTGATTCTTGCCTTCATATTTTAGAATATCTGCAGCAAACTCGACAAATCCTTTCGCATCAAGGCTATTTTTCATGGGACATTTAAAAACCTGCTGTTCTGAAGAGTGATCGCACTGCCACTTATCCATATAGATTTTATCAACGGATAGCTCTTGGATATAATATGCCTG
>JBCCNR010000054.1:0-9100 GCA_039025725.1 Pseudomonadota bacterium
AAAATACGCATAAAGTCTGCATTTCATGATGGATAAAGAATAAAAATGGAGAAAAAATGAAGTTTCCTGATCCCCGCAAGGTTGGAAAAGCTTTAGGAAGGGCCGTAAGTGAGCCTATACGTAAAGGCAGAAAGGGAGCCAAAAATTTCTGTGTAGGACAATTAAGCGAGGTAATTCCCTGTGCCGCTTCGGATGATGAGAGAAAATTTCACAAGTTTAAACAAGCTACCAAGCGGAGCTTTGAAGCTGCTCGCGATGCGGCTGACAAGTCTGCTTTCAATCAACTTATACAAAGACTTTTAAATAAAACAATTTTAAAAGAAGTAGAAGCTGGCGATCAAGATAATGTTAAACGCAATGTCACTAATTTTTTTCAGGTGACGCCCAAAGTTGAAGGGGAAAAGCTTCTTAATAAAATAGAAGAGAAGCGTCAAGATGTTAATACTGAAATAAAAAATATTGATCCACTTCTTCTTCCTGCTGAGATAGATAACGCTCAAAAAGAAATTCATGAAGCCTATAAGAAGATTGAAGGATTAGGAGATATCAATAAGTTTGATGACGAAAACTATAAGCAAATGAAAGCCTTAATATTATCAATTGAGGTAAATCGTTATAAAATTGAAACCCTTACAGAAAAATCTAAAAGTAAACAACATAAGAGTGACTTCGCTAAAAAAGTAGAGAAAGAAAAAGAACACATAGTCGATGTCCTTGATTATGACCCTCCTCGAATTTTAAGTAAGGAGATTATTCCCTCTCTTAAAACAGAAGTTCAAAGCATGACGCCTGAAGGTTATTGTCATATTGCAGGGCCTGAGGGTGCAAAAAATGTCAAAGATGCTTTATATAAGATGGAGAGAGCCACTGAAGCTAAAGAACTGGACGGCATTATTGAAAATGCAAACACTATATTATCCGAACGTTCAGAAAATGCTAAAAAGTTTAGCAAATGGGGACATGGAGCTGGGCTTTATAGACGGGGCAAACTAAGGTTGACAAAGCAAGATATAGCTACGCATGCAGTATATGCCCAAGGTGTTAAGGATGAAGCTCTTAAGAAAAAGTTTAAGATACTAACTGCTGGTGGTGGTGCTGCTGCTGACCCTCCTCCGCTCTATGAACCTCCTCCGTCCTATGGGGATGATGCTTTTCGGGGCACACCAGCCACATTCCCTGCGGCTTCTCCTCGGAGTAATGAGCCCCTAGATGAAGATAAAAAAGCTCAAATTAAAGAAATGATTAAACTTGGAATTGATGCAAAACATTCAAAAGATTTAGACCGTGTCATAACAATAATGACGCGGGATGAGATTTCCCGATTAGAAGCTGATGCTGCTGAGGAAGTGGGTAAAGCTCAGGAAGTGGGTAAAGCTCAGGAAGTGGGTAAAGCTCAGGAAAGTAATTTAGATGCGTTTGTTAAAGATAAACAACGTGAAATCGTGGATAAATATGAAAAGTTTCATAGCAAGGCATGGCGTCCTAGAATCGAAGTATTATTCCCACGTTCAAGTGAAAATATTCAAGACCTTAAAAACATAGTATTGGAATTATATTCACTTAATTTGCAAAAACAGGCTGCTCTCAGAGTAAAATATGAAAGAAATATTAGTAAGATAGGTAGTATCTCTGACTTTAGAAATGGCATAAAAGCACATTATGGCCTAGATGATAGTCAGATCAGCAGTTTGAACTCAGAGTTCATGTCATCCAGAGACATTGAGGAACTATTGCCAATATTGGAGCTTACAGCAGAAGAGATTGCGAAGGTTAAGTGTAAAGAGATTAATTTAGATGGGTTAATAAAATTTAATGGCCCTAAGCTAAACAGTCACATAACTGCATTAGAAGAGCTTAGTGGTAGTCCTTCAGATAGAAGGAAGAGAATGGAACATACTGCAAAGGCTTATAGTGCCTATTCGCTTATAAGAGCTGCACAACAAAATATTCTCAATCCTGATGAAACTGACGCTGGAGTCCCTGAAAGCAAAATCACAGATCCTGAAGACCCAATAGTTCATTTTGCGACAAGATACAAAATAGCACATGCATTGGCAGCCAAGACCCCAGAGCAGCAGATTAATCTGAAGAGAGTTTTAGATAAATTTCCCGAAGAAATAGGTGATATTTTAAGTGGCATCACTGTTGATACTGGTGCTATTGATAATGAGATAAAAGAAATTCCTCCTATGGAGGTGGGTTATCAAATAGATGAGTTTAAAGAAAGCATTAAACAAAACTGGGAAATATTTAGAGAATTTGTAAAAAATGATCTTGAGAGCGCAACTGATATTCCTGATAAAATAAAAGAAGCGATGAAATCAATCGTTGGAATTCGATATATACTTCAGAAATTAAAAGAAAGAGCCCATAAGCCTGATTTTGAAACAGCTCTAAAAGATGCTCTTACATTAAAAAAAGCAGAGATAGAAACAACGATTATTGGCCGTGGAATTGATGCAAAATATTCAGAACATTTAAATCTCGCCACAGAAAAAATGACGGCGTATGAGATTTCTAAAACGGAAGCTCTTGCTGCTGAGACAGTAGATGAAGTTCAGTCAAGTCATTTAGATGATTTTATTAAAGGTAAACAAAATAAAATCGCGGCTAAACGTGATGAGCTCTTAAGAGTATTAAAGTCTCCTGAATATCGTATGTATCGCCCAGCCGGATACACAGAAAAAATGCGTTTAAGGCTAGAAAAAATAGCATTGGAATTATATTCACTTCATTTGCAAGAGCAGTCTGCTTGTAAGAGGAGGTATGGGCCTTTAAAGGAAAAAATTCCTAGCTTTATTCGTAGTTTGGAGCTTGGAGAACCTCAAAAAAGTAAATTACAGGAAGTCGTTGGGGGTGTAAAAAATAGAGAGCTAGATGCTGTAATAGCAAATACAGAAACTATTATTGAAGGACTGGGTAGCGTATCCCGTGAACAAATAGTGTTAATACAGGAAAATTGTAAAAGTGCTATAAATGCAAGTAAAACAAAAATTAAAGTCGGCCTCCAAAATGACTCAACTGACAGCAATTATATTTCTTCGCTAAAGGGCGTATTTTTCGAAGCATTTGAGAAATATTTGATATTAAATGCTGCGCAAGAGAGGTTACGTGAATTAAACGCTGAGACTCCTCAACAGCCCCAAGGCACTGCGACTCTTCCGCCACGGCCACAGCTACCTACGACTCTTCCGCCACCGCCACCGCCACCTAACCCGTTTGTTCTTTTGTCTGCTCCAGAAGACCCTGCGGCTACACCGCAGGCCCCAGAAGCCTCTGCGGCTCCTCCACCTGACGAACAAGCAATTAAAGAAATGATTCTTCAACCTAGTATAATTGGACCAAGATATTCAAAACCTTTAGGTCTTGCCATAAAGGAAATGGCACCGAATGAAATTCGTGAAGCGGAAGCTGCTGCTAAGGCGGCAGTGGCTAAAGTTCAGGATGGTGATTTAGATAGTTTTATTAAAGGTAAACAAGGTGAAATCGCGGAAAAAAGTGAAAAATTCATTAGAAAAGCATGGCGTCCTAGAATCGAAGTAATATTCTCAGTAATATTCCCATGGAAAAATATTCAAGAGCTTAAAGACATAGCATTGGAATTATATTCACTTCATTTGCAAGAGCGGGCTGCGCAAGAGAGGTTAGATGAATTAGACGCTTCAGATGAGGGTTATAGCAGCTACAGCACGAGTGATACTGCTTCTCCGCAGAACCAAGACCCTGCGGCTCCTACGGATACTCAGCAGCTCCAAGGCGGTGCGACTCCTCCGCAGAACTCAGAAGACCCTGCGGCTCCTCAGCCTCCGTACCCTGAGAGGCGTCCGCCACCGCCTTCGCCGTTTCCACCGCCTAACCCGTTTGATTCTTCGCCGAATCTAGGAGAAGATGCAGATATTGCGCCTACGAGGCCCCCTGCGAGGCGTCCGCCACCGCCACCGCCACCTGTGCCTACGTAGCATCAAGCCCCTGCGCCTATATCGCCGGCATTAGACGATGCGCCTTCTCCACAGAACCAAGAACATGCAGATACTCTGTCGGGCACAGACGCTGATGCCCTCAAACAGGAGTTCTATGAACTCACAGGTGGGGAGAGTGAAATTAATAAAGTTATAGATAGTGATTATTTTAAAGATATTGATAAAGAAAAAAGAGAGAGAATGAAACAAATCATCCGTGATATGACTCCGGATGATATTGAAGCTGTTATACCTTTGCTTCAAGCGAGCGCAGAAGAGATCGAGCATATTGATATAAGTAAGTTGAACTTCTATGAGAAAAATTACAATGATCAATTGGAAATATTAAGAGGAGAGACATTTGAGGTTACAGATAATGAAAGTCTAAAAAAACAGGCACTGCAAAAAATTCTGGCAGTTTGTTGTTCTGCCTTAATCCTTGATATTGCTCGTGAACGTGCAGCCCCTGCAGCTGATACATTTCAGCCAAATACGGGCAGAGGAGGAGGCTCACCTACCCCCCTAACTGAATATCAACAAAGAGTAATAGATCGAATATGCAAAGCAACCTCTCTCACACCAGAGGATTTACATGGCATTGTTAAAGAGATCACAGAAGAAAAGGCAGCGTATGAGAATAAGTTAATTGAAGAAAGAGTTGATAAGCTCTCTAAGGAGGAATCAGAGGCATTACGAGTTTTCATAGACCGTAGGGATAATGAAATCCGCTTAGGCATAGATAGATTGAGGTATAGACTAGGGAAATATGGACATATGTCCACAGATTATAATAAATATATGCTTATAGAAAAAGTTTGTGATTTGTATTATTGTATCTGCACAAGAGATGCTGCCTTAGAGATACAAAATAGTGCGTCAGAAGAAAAGCATGGCTCTTCTGAACCTCTATCTGCACACCAAAAAGGAGTAATAAGTCTAATATGCTCACAGGCTCATATACAAGCTCAAGACTTGAATATCAATGAAATAAAAGACGAAGATATTCAGCGTATTAAAGCTACGTGCAGAGATGAGGGAGCTGAGGTAATTAACACCCCTAATAAGTCACTAGATGTTTTCATAAAAGATATAGAGGAGAAAATTCGAGCGAAAAATTCAGAATGTGCTAAATTAATATTGGAAAACAAAAAAATACCCAAAGCAGATGTCTTAACTTTATATTCTCTTCTTTTGAAACAGCAAATTGCTCTTGGAGAAAAATTAAGTGAATTTAAGAAAAACTTAGAAGTATTTATTGATAATATTGATGGTTTTATTGAACAATTTGCCCCTCAGAATGAAGGTCTTGTTAGCTTGAGAGATGATCATAAAAAGCAAATGAAAGATATTGTTAAGAGAATGACGTTTGATGGAATGGAATGCGCTATTGATAGTGTCTTTAAACATCATCTTATACTTAATCCGTGTAGTTATGTTTATCCAAGATTTCGTATTGATCCTAAAGTGACGAAAAAAGATTTTATTGATCAAGTCAAAGGCATTTTAAAACCAAATTTCTTTGCCCGGCAAGATGAAGATCTTCCCCTATATCGTATGACAATGCTTTATTATACTAAGCTAAGAATTGATGCTGATGCTGCTAACGCTTCTGCTGCCCCAGTCGAGCCCACTTCATAAGCTACTCTTGAATTAATATCAACAAAATCCTAAATTGTTTAATACTAAACCTAAACACCTCCTCCTGGGACTAAACACTTTACTTGTTGTGGAAGCCACTGCCTGCAACACCCACTCAAAGATAATCTCCTAGAGCAAATAATCCATCTCACTCATCGTAGCCTGTTGCAACATGCATGATATAGTGCTACCAAAGTTAAAACTCATTGGGGATAAACAATGCCACAAAAGAAATATGATGTTCTTGCGATAGGAAATGCACTTGTCGATATTATTTGCAGCGTCGAAGAAGATTTTTTTGCGCAGCATGATATTCATAAAGGCTCAATGACTCTGGTCGATGAAGAGCGCGCAGATAAAATCTTTGCCCATATGGGGCAAACGCGGCAAATTTCTGGTGGCTCTGCGGCGAATACTGTTGCTGCTCTTTCTGGAATGGGGGGGAAGACAGCCTTCACCGGATCTGTGGCGGATGACCAGATTGGGAAAGTCTTTGCCCATGATATTAAGGCTGTCGGCGTAGATTTTTTTGGTTTCACACATAAAAATAAGAAATATTCAACGGGTCGCTGCAACATTATGGTCTCTCCGGATGCGGAGCGCACAATGTGTACTTATCTGGGCTGTGCCGGCCTCGTTCCTGCTGATGCCCTCAGTAAGGAAAGTATAGAAGCATCTTCCGTGACATATATTGAGGGATATTTGTGGGATCAGGAGGAAACCAAAAAGGCCATCCGCCATGCTTTGGAGATTGTGCATAATGCCGGACGCTATGCTGCGCTTACCTTATCTGATGTTTTCTGCGTTGAGCGCCATCGCGAAGATTTTAAAGCCCTCATCGCAGAAAGTTGTGATATTATTTTTGCCAATGAAGATGAAATCAAATCTCTTTATCAGGTTGATGATTTTGATCAGGCTTTGCAGGAATGCCGCCAGAGTGGGAAGCTCTTTGCGCTCACCCGAAGTGCAAAAGGATCAGTGATCGTACATGGGTCAAAAATACATGTTGTGGATGCGGTGCCACCGAAGAAACTGGTTGATACAACTGGGGCAGGGGATAGCTTTGCGGCAGGTTTCCTTTATGGATTGACACAAAATATGGATTATCCAACGGCTGCGCGTATTGGTTCGGCCGTGGCCTCTGAGGTGATATCGCATTTCGGCGCACGCGCCGAGGTCAATCTCGCTGATTTAATTGCACCTTTAAAAGCTGCTTAATACCAGGCGTATCCACGCACGTCTTTGCGAGCGCAGCAAAGCAATCTCTTTACATATTACATATAAATATAACAGATTGCCACGGGTGCTATGCACCCTCGCAATTGACAGGAATTTGGTATAATTGTAAACTTATTTTAAAAGATACGCGGCGTGAAAGTATCATGGAAACCACCATGGTCACCTATAATATGCTCATCTATATATTGCTGCCAGACTTTACTTTCTGAAAGACCACTATAATTTTGCTCAAATGGGTCGATGAATGGAATATTTGTTGGATTGCGTCCATATCCTGCGGTAAAGCCTGTTGGGTTGTAAGGCTCGACAAAATTCTGATAAGTCAGCCCATGCGGAAGACCTATATAAGCCGGACTTTCAAGCATAGCAGACTGGGTGGCAAAGACCTCTAGCCAATGTAAGGCCTCACCATAGCTAGAGCCTGTAAAATTATCATATTCTTCACTTATAAAAGGCCAGCCACTTCTCTCAACCATTGGTGTTCCATCTGGATTTAGACCATATGTTGCATTAAACCGTGCTGGATTGCTTGGGTCGGGATCAACTAAGCTGACTGATGTTCTCTCCCTAGGGATAACAAGATAATCATTATATCCCATCGTGCCGTCTGGATTGGTAAAATGAAAATTATGAGAAGAGGTGAAAAGCTGTCCTCCGAAATGTTGAAACATAGACTGGCCAGGATAATCTTCGGAAAATCCACTATAATAAAACGAATCTATTCCAGTGGATTCTGGCGTATGAAAATGGAAACCATTATTCGGGTTTATATCATGTAATCTATTATCAGGCACTGTGAAAGGATCTGGAAATTCAGTCTGAAACTGAGACTCTAAAATGTCAGGGTCCATGACAAGGTGGCCTACATTAAAGTCTGGTGTATTATTCTGGACAAATGTATTGGGATAAGTCGGTAGGTTCATCACTTGATTGTCAAAAAGATCATAATGATCTGCATGCGAATGTGGGTGCGATGTATGATGCCCATATGAATTATAAGCAATAGTTGTATATGGCATAGTTTCTGTCCTGATAACCATGAAAATTAAGCAAGAAATATGCCTAGTACCAAGCGCCTTAATTCATTAATCATTTAAGACTTTTGGTATAAACTACTTTTTTGTGTAATGATAGCTTGGGTTATGAGAAGGGGTATATGTCGCACCCCTTATCCCCTTATAAAATTTATTTCCAGATGTCAGGAGAAACTCTCCCTTATTCTTAACATTTGGATTTTCACCTTTATGCGATAAAATTAAGTCATCAATGGCGTTCTCATTATTCTGATTAATCTCAAAATGTTTGATGATCTTGTCAATATCAAAGGATCTATCATCTTCAAGCGGGTGTGACGCAGCTGTTTTGATCTGCAAATGAAAAGTTGTATTTTTGAGAGTATATGGGAAATGCACATATATACGTAAATTATCTCCCTTCTCATTGATATCATATTCACGCTTCATATATTCAAGAATTTTATGTTTTAGCTCTCTTAGCATCGGGGCGTCAGAAGGCTTTAAATCAGGAAGGCTGGTTAAATATCTTATGCCGCTTTCTCTCTCAATGTCCTTAATTTTTTTCTGAGATGGGTGGCGTAATTCTTCATCTGAAAAAACATCCTGAATATTTTCTCTTTTACTGCAATGATTGTCTCCTGATTTATTACAATCTAGTGCTCTGCTGTTATTGTCATAAATTTTTTGTAACTTCTTTTGATAACGCTTTCGTAGCTCAGGAACCGTCAAGGCCTGACCGACTTCACTGTTTTTAATATAGTCTGGATGAATAAACCAGGCGCAAAGATTAACACCAATATCCGTATTCTTTAATGTCCTTGGATGTTTTAGTCTTTCTTCAAAAGGGGTGTAACTCGGGTTGGGAAGAAGAAGAAAATGAGTTCCATCAGATGTCTTTATGATCTCTTGCTGACCCGGCATTTTAAACATAGAGGCCTTATGCTCAGAAGGGCAGTCATTTAAAAAGTCACGTATAAATCTGGGCACACCTTTCACATCTCGATATTTTCTCCTTAAATCATTCAGGCCTTCGGGGGTAAATTTTAGAGTAAAGAAAAAGTGATCTGGTGCGCCATATCGGCGAAAGTCTTTTAGGGGTATTTTACGTAATTTTCTGCTATTACCGTGATAAAAGCGCAATAATTCTCCAGATTTCGTGAGTCGTAAATCTGAAAGCTTACTTTCGCTATTTGGAATTTGAAGAACAGTTGACATAATTTAATAAAATACACAATACATTAACATTAT
>JBCCNR010000055.1:0-8967 GCA_039025725.1 Pseudomonadota bacterium
AGCTGAAAACAAACTAAAAAATCTGTGCATAGTGGTGCTACGGACATATTTTTTAGTGACGTTTGTAGGCAAAAATCACCAAAAAAGACTTTGGTTAACTCTGTTGGACAGCTTCTAAGCAACATCATTTCTATGCAATCTAAAACTATTTAAAGTCACAATCAAAGAAGAACCTGACATTGCAAGCGCGGCAATCAGTGGCGTGACATATCCAGCAACAGCAATGGGAATAGCAAAGAGATTATAGCCTATAGCGAGGTAGAAATTTTGTTTTATCAATATATAGGATAATTTTGAGACTTTATAGGCCGTAAAGATTGGTTTAAGCATGTCTCCCTGAAAGATAATATCTGCACTATTTTGAGCAATATCCACTGCCGAAGATGGAGAAATCGCAATATCTGCTGTTGCAAGCGAAGGCGCATCATTCAAGCCATCTCCGACCATGAGGATATGATGACCCTCAGCGCGGAGTGTCTTTATGATATTGCATTTTTCTTCCGGGGAGAGCTCAGCCTGATAGTCCTGTATCCGCAGAGTTTGGGCAATATCTTTAACAACGCTATAGCGATCTCCTGAAAGGAGGAGAATTTTAATATGATTTTGCTTAAACATATCAATGACCGAAATTGCGTCTTCGCGCAATGTATCTGTAAAATGGAAGAAAATGGTTTTGTTATCATATTTCAGGCAGAGCTCAAGGGCTGTATCATGCGGATGGTCATTATGTGCTTCACACCAGCGCCTATTACCCAATTTGATCTTTTTACCATTATAAAGAGCCTCTAAGCCTTTGCCGGGATATTCTTTCACATGGTCAAAGCTGAGATAATCTCCTTTATATTGCGCAACCAGAGCCTGTGATAGGGGATGTTTTGAATGGCTTGCAATTGAGGCTGCCATTTGCATATGTTCTTTGGGGATTTTGGGTGTTTTAAGGATGGGCTTGCCAATTGTGAGTGTTCCTGTTTTATCAAAGATTGCGACAGATATTTTCTCTAATTTTTCCAGAGCATCGCCTGATTTGAGCAAAATACCTCTTTTCATGAGGAAACCACTTGCGAGGATTTGCACGACCGGGACTGCTAACCCTAATGCACAAGGACATGTGATGATTAAAACTGTGATGGCAATCATCAAAGCTGGTTGCCATGCCATCCCCATTATAAGACACCAAAAGAGAAATGTCGTAAGGCCAAGAGTATGAATAATAGGTGTGTAAAGCGCAGCAGCTTTATCGGCGATACGAACAAATCTGGATTTGCTCTGGGCGGCATTTTCCATCAATTGTACTATATGCGAAAGAAGACTGTCACGATTGCTTTTTGAAACCCGAATATCGAGCGTTTGCAAAAGGTTTACCGTCCCTGCAAAGACCTCGGTTCCCTTTTCAGCGAATGTGGGAATGGTCTCTCCTGTGACGAGGCTCATATCAATTTCGCTTGTGCCAGCAATCACGGTACCATCGGCGGGGATATTTTCACCTTTTGCAACGCGCACAATCATATCGGCTTTCAGTTGATCGAGCGTATATATTTTAAGATTATCGCCTTCGACACATTGTGCATATCCGCGCAAACGAGATAAAAGCTTATGTGCAGCGTCTTTTGCTTTGTCTCGGGCCATATAATCGAGCGTTCGGCCTATGAGTAAAAAGAAAATTAACATCAAAGCAGAGTCGAAATAGATATATTCTCCTTTTTGGAGGACTTCGATGAAGCTCATTGTGCTGGCCAATATAATCGCAAGTGAGATTGGCACATCCATATTGGTTTTCCCTGCCTTTAAAACAGAGAATGCAGACCTAAAGAAAGGGCGCCCGGAGAATATGATGATCGGTAGGCCAATAATAGCAGAGAACCAATGAAATAAGTCCTTTGTTGCAATGCCCATCGTTTCAGCATCTGCCGACCAGAGCGCAACCGATAAGAGCATAAGGTTCCCCATACCAAAGCCTGACAAAGCTAAGGAGCGTAAAAGAAAGGCTCTATGGCTGTCATAGGTTTCATTTTGCTTTTCTAAGATATGGACGGGATATCCAAGCGTAGAAATTTTATCTGTTAGGTGATTTATGCGTTCTTTTGGGCCTTCATATGCGATTTTAAGCCGTTCTGTTGTCATATTCACGCCCGCAGAAGCGTTTTCTTCTTCGGCAAGGCTATTTTCAATCACTCTGATGCAGGAGGCACAATGTACATTGCTCACGGCCAAAGTGATGTGATGCTTATCTTCATCTAATGATGTCACATAAGTCGAGAAATCTTGCGTCATAATATGTTTCACTGGAGTCAGCCCTCATTAAAAACACATTATAGATTTGATTCTCCCAAATCAAGTATGCTCCATTGATAGACGATATCATCATCTTCCATATCAATTTGCTTTTGGTCATCATGATAAGGGTCGCGTTGTTGATTGTTCTGAAAAAGAAAATCTGTCATCTCTTCTGCTTCAGCGCTTTTAGCGACTGGATCGACGATCTCATCATATAAGAACTCGATATTATATGACATGAGAGATGGAATACGCATAAAGTCCTTTTCACTTTATTTGTTATATATAGACAATTCAGTTGAAGCTCGAACATGAACTGAATTGTCTATACCATTAAATATACATAAACCCTGTTTATTAAACATATCTTAATGGTTTGAGAAAATAATTGGTTTTTCACACACCGGAGAAGCCGATAAATGTCTAGTGAAGATATTATCCGTAGGAAAATACAAGAAACCATTGCGCGTGCGGATAATTACCCTCTTTTAGAAGTGATCACAAATTCTATGCAGCGCGGTATTGGTGCGCGTTTGCGGTCTGTTTTTTCGCGTTCAGTTGAAGCCATGTTGGACAGCAAAGAGATTCAGCGTTTTGGAGATTATTTTGATACGCTGATGTTTCCGGCAATTTTATGTATTTTTGAGTCAGATCGTCTTCCGGGGAAGGGCCTTGTCTTTATGGAGGGGCGTTTTATGGAAAATGCGATTGAATTGCTTTTGGGCTTCAGTGAGAATAATGCTGGCATAAGAGAGGCCAGAACACCAACATCTATTGATAAAACGCTGATTATGAATCTGGTGGATCAGTGTTTACAGGAAATGAGCGTTTGCTTTCACAAAGCCCATGAGGAAATTGGCGAGATTAATTTTAACACGATTGCGGTTGAGACGTCTCCGCAATTTGCGATGATCGCGACGGAGGTTGCGCCTTGTCATGTATCGAAGTTCTTTTTCGACATCGGTGAGGCTGGCTATGGTGGGCGTATGGATTTTGTATTGCCTATTCCGATGTTATCACCGATAAGGCGCTTTCTTGAGCAGAGCTTTAAAGGGGATCGGCGCGGAGATGATTTTATCTGGAAGCAGACTTTATCATATGCGGTTGCGAAACATCCTATCACTCTTCAGTCGGAGATTGAGACAACACATTTCACATTAGATGATATTATGAAATGGCAGGTTGGGGATAATATAGATTTAAAATGTGATATTCCGCCTGAGGTAACTGTGACTTACAGGAATGAGATTGAGAAATATGAGCTCGCAAAGGGCAATATTGGCCAGATTAAGGGGAAGAAAGCTGTGCGTCTGAAAGATCAGGTGATTCAGCCCTTTATGTCAGACCTTACGAAAGAGCTTCTCCAGACGGATGTTTTTGTTAAAATTGACGATACACCTGAGATGAAATTTATCCGCCATGAATCAAAGAAGGATATGACTCCAAAATTTGATTGAAATTTGAGAACATCTGAGTAAGTTATAGTAGAAGCGGATTATAAATCCGCATTCTGCTATGTTAAAAGACTTTGCTAAAGTCTTTTAACCACTAGCGAAGCGTAGTGGATGCCCTCAAAATTCCATAGGAATTTTGTAGCGATATAACTATAGAGCCATAACACATAAAAAATAAGATAAGGTGTGATGCAATGCCACAAGCCTATATATATGACGCAGTCCGAACGCCGCGGGGAAAGGGCAAAAAAGATGGAAGCCTGCATGAGGTCACGGCTTTAAGACTTTCTGAGCTCACCTTACGGGCGATCGCCGCGCGCAATCATTTAAATACTCAAAAAATTGATGATGTTATTTTAGGGTGTGTGACTGCCATCGGTGAGCAAGGGGCTTGCATTGCGCGCTCTGCTGTTTTGGCGGCGGATTATGATATTTCTGTTCCGGGGCAACAAATTAATCGCTTCTGCGCATCGGGGCTTGAGGCTGTTGGTCTTGCCTCTTTAAAAGTCACTGCTGGGGCTGATTTTGCGATTGGTGGAGGTGTGGAGGCTATGTCGCGTGTGCCTATGGCATCTGATGGCGGCGCCATTGCAGTTGATCCATCACTTTATTTCAAACATGGTATTCTTCCACAAGGGGTGGCAGCGGATTTGATTGCAACCCAATATGGTTTCACCCGGAAGCAGCTTGATGAGTTTGCCGTACGTTCACACAAACGCGCAGCCTCAGCGCAGAAAAATAAGCGCTTTGCGGACTCGATCATTCCTGTAACAGATATCAATAATATGGTTATTCTTGACCATGATGAAATGGTGCGTCCTGATTGTTCTCTTGAGGGGTTATCAGCGCTTAATCCATCTTTTGCGCATTTGGGAACACAATTCGGTTTTGATAATGTTGCAAAGCTGAAATATCCACATTTAGAGCGTATTGATCATCATCATACGGCTGGAAATTCTTCATCTATTGTTGATGGAGCCTCAGCAGTGCTGGTGGGAAGTTTAAAAGCTGGAAAATCGGCTGGTTTAACACCAAAAGTCAAAATAAAAGCTTACACTTCGGTAGGGTCTGATCCGACCATGATGTTATCTGGCCCGCTTGATGTGACACATAAACTTTTAAAACAAGCCAAAATGAGCGCTGAGGATATCGACCTATGGGAGATCAATGAGGCTTTCTCTGCAATCGCTTTGATGTATCAGCAGGAATTCCAGATTGGTCTTGATCAGTTAAATGTCGCTGGCGGAGCAATTGCGATGGGACATCCCCTTGGTGCAACTGGTGCCATTATTCTTGGAACGGCGATTGACGAGCTTGAAAAGCGCAATTTAAATACGGCGCTTATTGTTTTATGCGTTGCTGCTGGTATGGGCACCGCCATGATTATTGAACGTGTATAAATATAAATAGATATAAATTAAAGGGCATAGATATGTCAGAAGCTTCACAAACAGAAGTCCATTATTCCGTTGATGCAGATCAGATTGCGACCATTTGCTTTGATCTTCCCGGGCGCTCCATGAATGTTTTGACCAAGACATCGATGCTGGAATTTCATGCTCATATTGAACAAGCTTTAAAAGATGACAATGTGAAAGGTATATTGATCACATCTGGCAAAAAAGATTTTATGGGCGGTGTTGATCTGGCTATGCTGGGCTCTCTATGTGATCCTTTTTCTCGCACCCCGAAAGAAGAGCGCGCCAAAGAAGGCTATGAGCTCATCTTAGGATTTCATAAGCTGCTGCGTGCCTATGAAACAGGTGGCAAGCCTGTGGCTTGTGCTATTACGGGTACATGTATGGGCGGAGGCTTTGAAATCGCGCTGGCATGTCATTATCGCGTTGCAGCCAAGAAAGAAAAGGCTCAGATTGGTTTGCCTGAATGTAAGGTTGGGTTGATGCCGGGCTTTGGTGGAACGCAGCGTCTTCCAAGGCTGGTTGGCGTGATGGCGGCATCCGAGGCTTTATTGCAGGGAAAATCTTACACGCCTGAAAAAGCCAAAGCAGCAGGATTTATCCATGATGCTGTGGATGAAAAAAAGCTGATTGAGCATGCAAAAAAATGGCTCAAAAATGCTGATCCTAAGAAAGATGCTCTCCAGAGCTGGGATCAAAAAGGGTATAAAATTCCAGGCGGAGGCCCTTATACGTCAAGTGGATATCAGCTTTTTGTAGGCGGAAATGCCATGACATTGGACAAAACTAAGGGGCTCTATTTGGCGCAGGAGCATATTTTGTCTGCGGTCTATGAAGGGCTGCAAGTTCCATTTGAAGATGCAATGCGCATTGAGGTTCGGCACTTCACATATTTGATGACCAATCCGCAATCTTTTAATATGATCCGGACTCTTTTCTTATCCAAACAGGCCTTAGAAAAAGGCGCGCGCCGTCCCTCGCAAGAAGATGTTCCTGTCAATAAACTCAAAAAAATTGGTGTTATTGGGGCTGGAATGATGGGCTCCGGAATTGCTTTTGTGGCAGCCAAGGCAGGAATAAAAACATATCTGATTGATAAAGACCAGAGCGCAGCCGAGCGCGGTAAAGAGACCATCCAATCTATGGTCACAAAACTTGTGCAGAAACGCCGCATGAGCGAAAAAGACGCCGCGCTTATGATGGCGCGGATACTCCCCAAGACGGATTATACCGTTTTGAAAGGGTCAGACCTTGTTATCGAAGCCGTCTTTGAGGATATGAAAGTCAAAGCCGACATCTTAAAAAACATCGAAGAGGCTGCTGGCTCAAAATGTATTATTGCGTCTAATACGTCAACATTGCCGATTACTGAGCTTGGCGAACATATTACATATAAAAAGAATTTTATTGGAATCCATTTCTTTTCCCCTGTCGATAAGATGCCACTTGTCGAGATCATAAAAGGTAAAAAAACCGGAGATCGCGCGGTTGCACGTGCGCTCGATTTTGTGAAAAAAATCCGCAAAACACCGATTGTTGTGAATGATGCGAGATTTTTTTACGCCAATCGCTGCATTATTCCTTACATTGAAGAAGCGCATCGTATGGTCACGGAGGGCATCTCTCCGGCTTTGATTGAAAATGCCGCAGAGATGTTGGGGCTTCCGCTTGGGCCATTGCAGCTGAATGATGAGGTCTCTTTGGATTTATCGGCCTCTATCCAAAAAGCAACCGCAGCAGCATTGGGCGATAAATATGAGCCAAGCCCCGCCGCGGACTTAATTACAAAAATGCTACAAAAAAAGCGCCATGGTAAAAAATCAGGTGCAGGTTTTTATGATTATGACGGCCGAGAAAAATCTCTATGGACGGGATTAGAAAAGCTTTATCCCATCACGGAAGAGCAACCTTCTTTAGAAGAGGTACAAACGCGCCTTATGACCATCCAAACGATTGAGGCCATCCGCGCCCTTGAGCAAAAAATCATCACAGATATACGCGATGCAGATGTGGGCGCAATTTTCGGCTGGGGTTATCCGCCTTATACGGGTGGGCCGATGTCATATGTTGATATGGTGGGCTCTACTTTATTTCTACGTCAGTGTGAGAAGCTTGCTAAAACATATGGAAAGCGCTTTGCCCCACCAAAATTGCTGCGTGAAATGGGCCGCGGCGGCGAAAGATTTTATGTGCGCTTCGCACCGGAGTTATAAGCTGTAATAAGTTTTATTTATTAAATTACATTTGTGAATAGGTGAGCTATTTATAATTTTCTAATGAGAATGACTTCTCTAAGAAGACATTTTCTTCCATCCCCATAAAAAATATCCCCACGAAAGCCTAATATGGCGTTGATCCCATAAGGCTTCTATAGTGCTTTTTCAATAAATCCTCCTGACCCGGCAAAGGGAGATTTGGTCTAAAAGGCTGCGGGGAAGAAGATGATGGCAATTGATTATTCTGCTGAGAGGCATAAAGCTGCTGCAAAAATGGTTTGTAATCCATTGGTTTGTGGTCTTTGCCTCGGCTGTAATATTCAATCATATCCATACCAAATGGACGATATTCATGCAGACCACCCGAAGCATCTCCGCGCTGATTTGTGATATTTGTAAGACCAGAAACCCCAATCGGAAGAGGCTTATTTCCCTTTCCAAAGATTTTGAAATTTTCTAAAAAATCTCCGCGCATTTTTTTATCCAGAACCTCTGGATTCATTTTAACAAAATCAGACATGCGCTGTTGATGTCCAATAAGCGTATCTTGCGCAAGCTTACTGATGCCACGATAAGGCTGTAAAAAGTCTTGATGTGGGCGCTCAAGCTTTTTAGTCGACTTATCCATGTAATATCTTAGCGGCGAGTCAAGTAAATGCGGCGCAATATAGGCGAAAAAGTCTGACTGGAGCGCCCTTCCAAGTTCATGATCAGGACGTAAAAACCATGTGGCTTTTTTTCCTGTCGCATCTAAAGGCGTTGGCAAAAGACGCTTAATATAATATTTATCTCTGATACCATTTTCCCAAAGATCAACTCCGGTGAGTTCCTGCAACTTCTTATCATCGGTCAGGTAATCCATGCGGTTATAGATGTTCTCCATCTGCGTGAGAGCAAGCTTGGAAATCGCATCATTCCCCCCACCCTTCAACCTTTGTAATTCAGTATAATCTTTCAAATAGCCGATAATCTTTTTATTGAAACGGTCAATCAATCTCTCTCTGGGGCCGACTAATCCACCCTCATTGAATTTTTCCATGCTGCTACGTAGTGCATGATGCTCATGGTACATATTGGCGGCCAGATCATGCTTTCCTGTCGCACGATCTTTCATACCTAGCGCAATTCTATCGGCCGTTGAGAGGCCATCTAGCTCTTTCAGAGATGTTGGTTTTGATTTAACCCAGCCTGAATTTTCAATTTTATCATATTGCCCCAGCTCAGGATACATACCCTCAGCTTCGCGCAGTTGGCTGACTGAATATTTACGGAGACTATTAAGATTTTTATTATAATATTCTGCCTGCTTCATGAGATATTGCAGCTTACGCGACATATCTCCTTTACTGGTTTCGTTTTTCAGACCAGTCTTTTTTTCGATCTCAGCGTCAGAATAGCCTTTATAGCGTGTATCTTTCAGCTTAGAAAATCCGTGAAGCTGTACGGGTTGATGACCAAATCTAGTCCCAACATGGGGCTGGATAGATGGGGTCTGGGTGAGCCTTTTTAAAGCTTCTGAAGCATTATAACCTGTAGGACGACGAGCAGATACCATGGAATAAATACAATATGGTGTTTACAAAATACGACCACATTATATACAAT
>JBCCNR010000056.1:0-8842 GCA_039025725.1 Pseudomonadota bacterium
GGAATTTGTATTTTCCGAGGTTGAACGTGGTACAGTAAGTGGATTTACGAGAAACGAAGATAATAATGTTGAACCTATTATAGAAGATACTGAACTTAATCAGGAAGGAATTAACAAAGCCAAAGTCATCCATGAAGGCATCATGAATTTTTGTCGTGAAATGATTACATTTGTTGATGATGATCTTCATTTATTAGAAGTTTCCTCATCAAGTGCAATGCATGTCTTTTCCAGATTTATGATAAAGCCTCATACTCTAGATGCAAAAATGATGAATGATATCTCCTTTGGGAGTTATGCAACAGGTGATGATGATAAAATGCTGATTGGTTCAGATATTAATCAGTCTTACTGGCGTGAGGGTTTTAACAGATTAAATCCAAAACAATATGACGCAGAAGCTAATCAAAGCAATTCACAAAAAAAAGGAATATCTTTTTTTTGTACAGTAAGTGACGGAGTTGTGTTATCTCGTGCCCAAATCTTGCTCGTGAAACTTTTTGTCTGTTTATTTGGGTGGACAAAGTCTCCGCAAGAAAAGGACCGTATGCTGAATAATACTGTTGATTATTTCGCTAATGCAATTCATCCTTTTAACGTGTTTTTTCGGCGTGCATTAAGTATTCTAGGTCCAAAAATTCCAGCTTATAGGTAATAGACATGTTATATTCTTTATTAAAAAACAGCAAAATACCATATGAGCTAACCAAAAATGCGATTGGTGCTATATCGGCTAATTGTGCAATTCTAAAAAATACCTTTCAGGTGCACGGCAACGCGGTCCCTAATTTGTCTATTATAAAATCTATGCTTCAGAGTAATTGCAAAAATATCCCGACAATTTTAGGGCAAGAAGTAAGGGCTTACGGTCAGTATGGTGAAGACATTATCATAAAATCTCTTTTGCAGGCGTCTGATGGTAAAAGATATGACGATAAAAAAGTGACTTATCTCGATATTGGTGCCAATCATGCTATTAACATGAGCAACACTTGGCTTCTATATCAAGATGGCATGAAGGGTGTTCTTGTGGAGCCAAATCCAGATTTACATCAAGATTTAGAGAATTTAAGACCAAATGATAAACTTATTCGCGGCGGTGTTTCTGTCGATAGCTCAACAGAGTCAAAACTTTATGTGTCAGATCATCACGAACTTGCGAGTTTTAGTAAAGATTTTATTGATAATTATTATAAAAATCGTAGTTTAAAAAATAAATCTATCAAAGAGGTCACTGTAAAAACTTATGATATTAATGATTTAATTGAGCAAGAGTTCCCTGAAAAAAAGATTGATTTTTTAAATATAGATGTTGAAACACTGGATTACGATGTCCTTGTAAGAATTGATTTCTCAAAAATAGATATAAAAATAATATGTATCGAACCGAGTGATTGTTTTTTATCTGATTTGGAAATTTCAAACACTGACCGTATCTCGAACTTATTGACATCGAAAGGGTATAGACTCGTTGCTGTTACACCAGCCAATATGATTTTTTTAGCTCAGTAACTTGAATATATTATTTTAATGTGATTGCCTTGTATATTTTGACACTGATATAATTTTAGTGCTATCAATATTTTCCTATGCTTTTTTGTATAAGTTCGTAATTTAAATGAGTAGCTCAATGACAAAAAAAATCCTTATATCAAATATAATGATGCTCAAAGAGCGCGATCGTTTTGACAAAAAAATTAAATCTCTTGGCTTTGAACCATTATGGGCCGAAACAAGTCAATTCTTAAACCAAGATCAATGTCTTTCACTTGTGGGGGATATTGATGGTTGGCTTGCAGGCGATGATCAAATCACAGAAACTGTACTCGCAAAAGCCATCCCACAATTAAAAATTATTTCGAAATGGGGGACGGGGGTTGACAGTATCGACCTAGACGCAGCTAAAAAATTAGGTGTTCAGGTGGCCAATAGCCCCGCAGCATTTGCACAAGCTGTTTCTGAAGTTGCAATATATTTTATTTTATCTCTCTCCCGGCATCTTGTTACTATAGATCGTCAAATTCGTTCGGGGAGTTGGCCTAAATATCAAGGCAGAGAGTTATCTGGCGCACAATTAGGGATCATTGGCTTTGGAGCGATTGGACAAAAGATTGCAGATTTAGCTTCTGCTTTTGGCATGAATATTTGTTTTTATGATATATGTCAGAAGAGTGATATACATCGTGAAGGTAAATTTTTTAAATATAGTGACTTAAATAGTCTCGCTCAAGAAAGTGATTTTATTTGTCTTGCTTGCAATTACAATAATGATAATCATCATATGATTAACGGTGATTTTCTTAAAATGATGAAACAAAGTGCTTTTTTAATTAATGTGGCGCGTGGTGCACTTATTGATGAAAAAGCATTGATTGATGCACTTCACAATAAATATATTGCTGGTGCTGGTCTTGATGTTTTTGAAATAGAGCCCTTATCTAAGGACAATCCTCTATTAGAGATGGACAACGTTATTTTGGGAAGTCACAATGCGAATAATGGATATTTGGCTGTAGAAGCAGTTCATGAAAATACACTCCAAAATCTCGTTAAAGTACTTTCACAATAATCATGATATATGTTTAGGATCAGATAATTATGCAATATGGAATTATTGGTTATGGCAAAATGGGTATTATTCGTCACAATGCCCTCAAAAATATCGGAGCTGGAACAGCAACCAAGATATATGAAGTAAATCCTGTAACAGAACATCAGGAGTTATGTGTTGATAACTATGAAGATATTTTGAATGATAGTTCTATTGATGCAGTTATCATTTGTACTCCTAACTTCCTAAATAAAAAACTTACTATAGAAGCTCTCAAAAAAGGCAAACATGTTTTTTGCGAAAAACCACCTGCCTTTAATGCAACCGAGATGCAAGACATTATTCAGGTCGAGAAAACTTCTAATAAAGTATTATGTTATGGTTTCAACCATCGTCACCATGGTGGTTCATCGAAGATGTCTGAACTCATCAAGACAGGAAATTACGGGCGTATTTTATGGATGCGTGGACGTTATGGTAAATCTGTTGATGAAGATTATTTTAAAGGCTGGCGTTCGGATCCTTCTCTTTCTGGTGGGGGGATCCTATTGGATCAAGGTATACATATGCTTGACCTTTTTTTACAAATTGGCGGACAGTTTGATGATGTTAAAGCATTTGTCTCTAATCTATATTGGAATATGCCAGGCATAGAAGATAATGTATTTGCTATTATGCGGAATTCACAAACAGGTATGTGTGCTTCCCTGCATTCAACAATGACTCAATGGCGCCATTTATTCTCCTTCGAGATTTTTTTAGAGAAAGGTTACATGGTCTTAAATGGCTTAAAAACACCTTCAGGAACTTACGGTTCTGAAATGTTAACTGTAGCAAAAAACCGCAGCCAAGCCCCTGCTGCGACCTGGGAGGATGAAGAGAAGTTTGAATATGACGTTGATCATTCGTGGGAGATAGAGATGAAGAATTTCCTGAAAATGATAAATAGTAAAAGTACACCCCTCTTTAAAGACAGTCATGAAGCTCTTAAAGTTATGCAATTAATCGACGATATTTATAATAATGAATGTCATCAAAGTGATGTGTTATTTAATAAACTCAATGGAGCAACAAGTTAGAGTATGATAAACAATGAATTTTTAAAAACATATTTTTCACAATATAAAGACCTTGCTTTTAACACTTCCATTCACAGTGTGATCGAAGATTTTGCTAAAACTGCACTTTCTGTAAAATCACATAATAAAAAAATGATATTTGCAGGAAACGGCGCCAGCGCATCTATTGCTGAACATGGGGCAGTTGACTTTACAAAACAAACAGGTGTTCGTGGAATTACATTTCATGACCCTAATTTAATAACATGTTTTGCAAATGACTTTGGCTATGACAATTGGCTCGCAAAGGCAATTGAACATTATTGTGACTCTGGAGATGCCGTCGTTTTAATCAGTGTAAGTGGTCGTTCATTATCAGTCGTGAATGCAGCCAAATATGCACGTGACCATAATATGAGCGTTATTGCCTTTACTGGACGTGATCATGATAATCCTCTTGCTCTTTTGGCTGATATTAATTTTCATGTGCCGTCCCACGCTTATAATATAGTAGAAAATATACATGGTATGTGGATGACCGCTGCAATTGACTTGATTATTGGTGAGTCTGTTTATGAAACACGTGCAAAAGATGTGCAGTGCGCTTAAATAATGTCTTATTCAGCTTTAAAACCAGCTTATTTACGTGACACTCTGTCACCAACAGCTTTAATAGATAAGGATGAAGATTTTTCGTGGCCTAATGATTTATCATATGCTTATAAGCGTGTTGCAGAATTGATATTACAGGATACTGAATTTGGATCATATTGGAAGTTAGGAGGAACCACTTTTTTAACTCAAAAGATATTCAATGTATCTACTCCTTATTTTGGTCCTTTGCATCCAAAAGAAGTATTTATTGGGTGTAATGATAACATCAGTATGAATTTGATTGAATATAAAGCTGAGGCTGAAATAGCGCTTAAACTCTCAGATAATATTACTATTTCTAGTGAAGCAATTGACAATTACACAGATACTGAACTTTTTGACCAAGCGGCCTTATGCTTAGAGATGCCATCATCTCCAATTCATGATATCCCTAAAAAAGGGGTCGCCACATTGGTTTCGGATCGATGTGCTGCTGGAGCACTTGTGATAGCCCCCCCGATTTCCTACAAGAGATATCTTGCAGAGCCCTTTATAGATCAGATATTCATTCGGCAGGATAAACAAATCATTTCAAAAGGTTCTATAGATAACCTTGTTATGAAGCCTGAGCTTTGTGTGCGTTCATTTTTGAAAATTGCTTTAGAAAATAATATTACTCCCAAAGCGGGCTCATGGATTGCAACTGGGGGGCTTACTGAATGCATACCACTAGATTTGGATAAAAAAGTTCAACTTTATTATAATAATCAGTGTTATCTAGATTTTTCCATTGTGGGTTATTCATGTTAACAATGAATATCTTTTATAGTGTATTGCAAGAAGTAAAAGAATATTTTTATACATTAAACATGCATACGATCAATGAAAAAAAAGAGATTGACTATGTCACAAATGTTGATCATGCAATGGATGTCTTTTTAACAGATAAGCTTCAATCGCTTACACCAAATATTCCAGTATTGAGTGAGGAGCGTGACATAATAAATCTACCTGAGCAATTTTGGATTATTGATCCCCTCGATGGTACACATAACTTTATTGAAAACTTACCTTTCTACGCCGTTAGCATCGCTTTTTGTGAACAGAACAAAGTCACTTTTTCAGCTGTTATTGATTTGGTACAAGGAGACATTTACACTGCTCAATTAGGTCATGGTGCTTTTATAAATGGGCAAGCTTTCACATTATCACGCTCTCCTTCTGAATTAATGTGTGTATCCAGTGGTATGCTAGATCTACTAAGTTGTAATCAGGATATTTATACTGCTTTTAGGAAGACGGCTAAATTTCGTAATCTTGGCTGTCAATCATTACAGATTATTTACGTTGCACTTGGAAAATTTTGTGCAGCAATGTCATATGAAGCCAAATTTTGGGATGATGCCGCAGCATATTTATTTTTAACAGAAGTAGGAGGAGAATATTATAGTTTTGCTCTCGCTTCCAAAACCCTTATGCCAAATACAGAAAAGGTAAATGTGCCTTTAATAAGCATAGCATCTCATACCTGCCAATATAAATTCATTTACACTCAAATTGATAAACTTTTAAATAAATAATATCTTTACAAGGTTATACATGTCTACATTAAAGAGTAAATATATTGCAATGATACCTGCACGTCTAGGATCACAAAGATTACAAAAAAAGAATTTGTTACCTTTGGAGGGTGTTCCACTGATTGCGCATGCTATTCGAAAATGTTTTCAGGCAGAGTGTTTTGATGAAATATGGGTTAATACCGAAAGTGATGAAATCGCAGAAGTTGCCATCACAGAAGGTGCAAGAATTCATAAGCGTCCTGCATCACTTGCCAACAATGTCGCAACATCAGAAGATTTTATCACTGAGTTTCTAACACATCATCCTTGTGAGGCTGTTTTTCAAGTTCATTCAATTGCTCCTTTATTGACAGCACAAGAGGTAGAAGAGTTTGTAAAACATTATAAAACACATGACCAAGATGTATTATTATCATGTATTCATGATCAAATTGAGGTGGCTTTTGATGGGGAGCCCGTTAATTTTACCTTTGCAGAAAAGACGAATAGTCAAGACCTAAGGCCTTTACAGCGTATAACGTGGTCGATCACAGCCTGGAGATATCAAACCTTTTTAGATGCTGTTGCTCAGAAAAAAGCTGCAACTTATGCTGGGAAAGTTAGTTTTTATCCTGTTTCTGCGGCATCAGGTCATGTTATTAAAACACAGCATGATTTAGATGTTGCATCAGCACTTTTACGTTCCCATTCTATTATGCAAAAACAAGTTGAAGATGCATAATATTATACAAACACATTATGATGATTGTGACTAAACACCTAAACACCTAGCTTATTCTAAAGTTAAGCTTGCATATCTCTCAAAGCCCTGTTTTCGCAAGACGCATGCAGGGCACTTTCCGCAGCCATATCCCCATATATGACGCTTTGAGCGCTCGCCTTTATAGCAACTATGCGTATTTTCGATGATGAAATCTACCGCTTTTTGCCCAGCTATGTCATAAGCTATTTTCCAGCTCTCAGCTTTAGAAAGCCACATAAGCGGTGTATGTAAGATAAGTGGCATGTCAAGTCCCAAAGAAAGAGAGACTTGCAGAGATTTTAGTGTATTATCCCGACAATCCGGGTAGCCAGAATAATCTGTCTGGCACATACCGCCAATAATATGTGATATGGACTTACGCCAGCCATGCGATGCTGCGACCGTGAAAAACATGATATTTCGGCCAGGAACAAAAGTACTGGGAAGACCACATTCTAACATATAAATTTCTGTTTCACGTGTAAGAGACGTCTCGCCAATATCGCTTAAAATGGGAAGATCATATATTTTATCGCCTTTTAGCTTCTCGGCATATTCAGGAAATATCTTGCGAAAGCCTGATAGAAACTCTTGTCTCACTTCCATTTCAATATGGTGCCTTTGACCATATCTAAAGCCAATCGTCTCAACTTCTGCAAAATTCTCTAATGCATAAAAAAGACACGTCGCGGAGTCCTGTCCTCCTGAAAAAAGAAGAATTGCTTTTTCAGCTCTAAGAGACATGTCCTTAGCCCATCAGTCCTAGATTACGCATGCTTGTAATGTCATTCCGACCTACGATGATATGGTCAATAATATGAATATCAATATGGGAGAAAGCATCGATCAGCTTTGTGGTTAAATTCACATCTGGGCCAGAAGGGTCGGTGTCACCTGATGGATGATTGTGCAATAAAATAACAGAGCTTGCCGAATGATCCAATGCAAGCTTAACAACTTCTCTTGGGTAGATCACCGCCCTGTCGATTGTCCCCCTCGCGAGGCAGGCTTCATGTAAAATATGATAATGTGTATCTAGCAACCAGATATGAAATTCTTCATGTTCTAAATGTCCTATTTTAAGCCGTGCATAATCACACAATTTTGACCAATTGGATAGAACTGGGCGCGCATTCACATTTTCTTTCAATATATAATGTGCTGCCTCTGAGAAAAGTCGAAAAATATAATGACAATTTCCACCTATGCCACTAATACTCAAAAGCTTCTTCTCTGGAGCATTTAAAACTGATGAGATATCGTGAAATTCTGATAGTAACGCTTTTGCTATGGGTTTGACATCTCGTCTTGGGATTGCAAGGCATAATAGCAATTCTAGAAACTCATAATCATACAGGGCTTTTACACCAGATTTTATGAATTTCTGTTTCAGGCGCGTTCTATGGCCCTCATAATGTTTTGGATTTTTGCTTTTAGTGTCATTCTTTTTTTGAGTGTTTGAAGAAGCTGCTGTTTGGTCAATTGCATATTCTAAAAACAAATCACCATTTTTTTTGAGGTTAGCCTCATTTACGGCATCATCTCTCTGTGTTTCTTTGGGGGAGACGGTTTTTTTCTCAGCTTTGATATGGGGTGTTTTGAGTAGTGATCTAGACATAAGCCCTAGATAAAGCAAAATTCCAGAAAAAAATATAAAAATCTCTTGATGTTATATATAGTTTTTACAAAAACTCTTTGCAGTTCCTCCTGCTGTAATTGCAAAAAATGAAAATTCAGTTTTTATTATTGGCACATTATGCTATAGAGAGTTAATTATTCTAAATTTACGTGTGGTTATTCTTAAATAATTATATGTGATTTTATAGTTTTACCAGACACCTTACCTCGTGATGTCAACTATGAAGCAGTCCCTTACGAAATAGGTACAAATGTTGCCAAAATCATCACTGGCTTAGGTGTCTCAATTTTATAAGGCATAGTCATGCAAACAGATAATCATTTTTTTAATGATCTCTCTAGAATGTTTAGTGGTTTTATGGGCACGGCTCAAGGCCTGCAAAAGGAGGCTGCCGAACAATTCAGACAAATGATTGAAAAATGTGCTCTTGATGCTGGTTTTGTGCATCACTCTGATTTCGAGGCTTTAGAAAAGCGAGTCGTATTATTATGTGACAAGGTCAAAGACTTAGAGGCTAAACTTGAAGAGAGCACATCTTCAAATGAGGGAAATTCTTAGAAGCTGTCCAACAGGGGTAACAAAGATGATTTTTGAGAGATTTTTAGCTAAAAACAAACTAAAAAATCTGTGCATAGTGGTGCTGCGGACACATTTTTTAGTGAATTTTGTAGGCAA
>JBCCNR010000057.1:0-8650 GCA_039025725.1 Pseudomonadota bacterium
CAAAAATATATCTTGACCCTAATGGTAATACTGGGCGAAACACCAGTATTGTTACTGACAGTACTGTAAAGCAACTCCCAAAAACAACAACATTTGGACTAAATCCCAGCGCTACTAAACCAGATGATAGAATAGTTGTACCGGCCGGCCTGAATGGGTTAAATCCTGAAAATCCGATAGATGTATCCGAGACGCAAAGCAGAGGGCGTGATCAAAAAGAAGAATCAAGCAAAGAAGTAGTTATTTTGCCTGCTGAAGGAGATATAGAAGAAGGAGGGACAAAAGCTCAATACCCTATAGAACAACAATTATCAGATGCTAAGGCACAGTATGGGAAAGTTCAACCCGGTGCGACACAAGCCTCAAATGTATCTGAGGCTTCGCCTGAAGATGTACCATTAAATAAGACTGAAGAGCTAATTAATCAATTGCTAAAAAAGGTTGAGGCTTCTGAGCCTCAAATTACCTTAATGCAACAAAGTACAATAGAAGAGGAACAAACTCCAGAAGATCAGCTTGTGGAGCTTATGAATTTATATCTTGATAGATTGATTAGACAAGAAATTAATAAGGTGTCCCAATACTCTTCCAAAGAGCAAAGTATTTGTATTGATGAAATTAGACAAGATGTTATTGATACAATGATCAATGCTTATAATTCTAAATTATCAGAACCAGACAATGTAGATGTTTCTGATTCTGAAGAATCAGATTTAAGCCGTGTAAATTCATTTATATCAAAAAGGTTACAGGATTTAAAATCACATCATTATAACATAGAATCTATTAGAGATAAAATTCAAAAAATCTCACTTAATGAAATAAAAGAATATCTATCATGTGAAGAAAATATGATTGATAACTACTTCTCTGGAAAAAAAGCCTCAAGTACCTCAGAAGATAAAGGCCAACTCATTATAAAAGCTGAGGAAAACACCATTGATGTTTCAGATATCATTCGAGCATATTATCCAAATGACGATCCTGTCGCCAAAGCTCTTGGAATAAAAGATTCTGTTTTAATTGATCCTGAAGAAGTAGAACCACCAGATGATGACTACGAAATTTTATAAAAAAATTCGTAGCAAATATTTCAAACATAAAGCAGGAGTATTCCCCTCTCCCCTAAGCCTCAACCCTATATTGTGTCAGCCTAAAGAAAGCACCACAAAGATAGAGTGACCCGCAGACTGCATAACGCTTTGATTTATAGTCCGGGTCAATGACAATGGCTTTTACAACATCTAACATTGTTTTTTCAATCTTATAAGAAATATCATATTCTACTGCAACGGCCTGAAGCTCTTCGACTGTATATTGATCCTGTGCGTAGGTTTGCTCCATGAAAATAAACTCTGCTTCGAAATCTGCAAAAAGCGAAAAGACCTCCGCGAGGTCTCGGTTATTCTTGCAAGAAAACAAAATCGTCAAAGGGCGTTTTTCCTGTTCCTGACGCTGTTTCATATGCAAGATAAAATTTATAATTCCGTCAGCATTATGACACCCATCAACCGTTAAATCGATATCATTCGGAAAGTTGATCTTTGATTTTAATGGATCAAATTGCTCAAGACGTGCTGGCCAATTAATAGAAGATAAAGCATCATCCATATCATCTTCGCAGGGCAATTCCGGCAGCACCAGACGCGCCAGCGATATGGCCACCCCTGCATTATCCAACTGATGTTTGCCATGTAAATTTAAAATATCCAAAAAGACAACTTTTTCATCATCCTCTTCCGCATCGGCCGGTGCATTGGGGTCTTTAATGATATAAGCATCTGCATCATCATATTTCTCAATGACCCAGTCTCTCCCTAAAAGCGAGACAGCTGCGTGCATTTCTTTTGCATGATCAAGAATAACTTGCTGGGCATCTTTATCGCGCGCGCCCACAACCACAGGAACGCCTTGCTTGATGATGCCAGCTTTCTCATAGGCAATGGCCTCGATCATATCGCCCAAATATTCGGTGTGGTCATAGGATATAGATGTAATCGCCGTTGCCACAGGTCTGGTGAAAATATTTGTTGCATCAAGGCGACCGCCCATCCCCGTTTCTAAAATAATAAAATCAGCCGGCGTATCAGCAAAAATACTTAAGGCCGTGCAGGTCAAGGCCTCAAAATGTGAAAGAAAAAATTTATCAATATAAGGCGTAATACGGCTTGCGGCGATTTCAAATTCACGCTGTGAAACAAAGCGATTTTCATGCTCAGACATGCCGATAATAATACGCTCATTATAGCTTTTTAAATGGGGCGATGTATAACGATGCACGGTTTTACCAGCATAATTTAATATTTTATGCAATATTGCCGCAACCGAGCCCTTACCATTCGTCCCAGCAATATGAATGACTGGCGGCAATCGGCTTTCATATTCACCCAATAGACCTTGCATAGTGCTCTTCACACGATCAAGACCGGGCGTGATCTGCCGCGGCGAGAGCTTCCAATACATATCCATAATCCCCTCAAAAGGGTCTTCATGGGTCCCTAATTTGATCAGCCCCGTTGAAGGTAATTTTGTAAGATGCTCCTGCACGGTTGCACCTTCAACCGCAAACCATGGCAACATATCTGCCAAAGGACGCAATACAAATTCACGCGCCGTCATATGTGGATGGGGAATCTTTAAGTCTGGATGATTATATTCATCATGGTGCTCAAACAGCAAAATATCTAAATCAAGGCTACGAGGGCCCCATTTTACCTCACGGACACGCCCATAATCATTTTCAATAGTTTGCAATGACTTTAAAAGCGCAAGCGGCTCAAGCTCAGTCTCCATCACCAAACATGCATTCACATACCAGTCCTGATCCTCAACGCCCCATGGCTGTGTTTTATAAAAAGGAGAAACCAGCAAAATGCGACCAAGATTCCGCAGCACAATCTCTCCGATTGCGCTCTGAAGTGTCGGCATTTTCGGGGCAACATTACTTCCAAGCGACAAAACAACTTTTGATTTTTGGACCTGTTGCGCACCAGCAGGCTCAGCTTGGCTCAAGGTGATACTCCTTTTTTAGTCGTACAAAATCCGCATCAGTCGATAATGGCATCATTGTTTCACGATCCCGAGAGATCACAACCGCAATATTCTCAAAGATCGCATCAATCGCCGCAGATGGCTTCTCTATCGTCAACTGAACAGATTCTATCTTACTAAATTTGATAAGCAATTTCTGGGCCAGATGCTCAGCGAGCCCTTCTATTGTCTTAAATATATTGACTGTGCAAAATTCTAATGACGTTTCAATGATATCTTTATAGCAAATTCCAGCGGTTAACTCATCTTTCTGCCCAACCCCCGATAAATCAACCTTAATCTCAAGGCTAAGCATGAATTTTTGACCCAATTTGCGCTCTTCGTCAAAAACACCATGACGCGCAAAGAAAGTAAGTTTTGAAATGTGAATAATATCTGACATAGAAAAAATGAATATATGGAAAATTTAACGCAAGCAATAAAGCATTTCACGCATATCATAATGCGCCTTAACATCATGTACTCTTATCGCATCTGCTCCGCGCTGTATAGCCTCAAAATGTACCCCTAAAGTGCCGTAAAGTCTCTCTTTTGGGGTTTGAATATTCAAATAATGACCAATAAACGCCTTACGCGAAGCGCCGATCAAAAAAGGTAACCCAAAATATGATTTTAACTCTGGCAATGATTTTATAATGGTTAAATTTTGCGCAAATGTTTTTCCAAACCCAATACCCGGATCAAGCATAATCTGCGCTTTTTTTAACCCAGCCTTCAAAGCAATATCGACAGAATGTGACAACTGATCTTTAATATCCTGAACTATATCACATGCATCGTCTTTTTCAGCCTTATTATGCATAAGGACCGCTTCTGCACCATGATCATAAACCATATCAGCAATCTCAGGATATTTCCGAAATCCGTGAATATCATTGACTATATGAAATCCCTTTTTCAAAACATAAGAGATAATCTCAGGCTTGTAACTGTCAATCGAAAGCCGATATCCTGCCGCCACAAGAGGGCCTATGATAGGCTCAAGACGCCTTTTTTCCTCCGCAACAGATATAGGTACAGCCCCCGGACGCGTAGATTCAGCCCCCACATCAAGAATATCTGCTCCCTCTTCCCATAAAAGCTGCGCATTTTTAAGCGCATGCTCGGTGGCAAAAGCATCGCCTCCGTCAGAAAAGGAATCCGGAGTAATATTCAAAATCCCCATAATCAGAGGAGATTTAATGTGTGCTGAGCTCATCGGCAAGATTTTTAATATCCTGAATCGCCATGCGAATTTTCTCATGCATGAGATCATCCTGCGATGTATCCCCGGAAACCTCAATCTTTTCTGAACGCACCGCAGAAGGCATACTATACCCAGAATTCTTCTCAAGATTTGCAACTTTATTTCTTAGCTCCGCAACGTCACTTGCCGCCGCAAGCAATGTAAATGATAAAAGTGTATTCTCACTCATGGCCTTACATTTAGGGGCCACGACAGAAATCTTCTCATTGACATAATCTGCAAGCTTTAAAATATGGCTCTCTTCACCCTCAGGGCAGTTGATATTAAAGGTCTTACCATGAAGTGTAACTGGAACTTGTGGCATTTTCCCTCCCGCAGTGATCCATTAAACTATAATAAAAGTCAAAGCAGATTTTTCCGCCGTTGTAAATGCCATTTTTTAATCGCAATCACCATTTCGCCAATAAATTTCTCTCGCCATTTATAGTCAATCATTTTTCTCTCATCAATCGGATTGGTAAGATACCCAATTTCTAGCAAAACTGACGGAATATCCGGTGCTTTCAACACAGCAAAACCTGCCGTACGATGTGGTTTATTCATCAATTTCGTTGCACGTTTGACATGTGTAATCATTTGCTCCGCAAGATCATGCGAGTAACCATCAGTTTCACGCTGCAAAAGATCAATCAAAATATCTGCAACTGCCTCTTCCTGTTCTGGGATATCAACACCAGCGATAATATCAGATCTATTTTCATTGCGCGCAATTTGTGCCGCAACATCATCAGACGCCGTATCCGACAATGTGTAAATCGTCGTTCCCTGAATAGATTTATCATTCAATGCATCGGCATGGATAGAAATAAATAAATCTGCATCATAATGCTGAGCAAGCGCAACGCGCTCCGCAAGAGGGATATAAAAATCCTTATCTCGTGTCAAAATCGCGCGCATACCAGAAGTACGGTTAACTTTCTCATAGAGCTCTCGGGAGAATTGTAAAACAATATCCTTTTCCTGCCTTTTATTGACAGAGATCGCTCCGGGATCATTTCCGCCATGTCCGGGATCAATCATCACAAGAACCTCACCCGGGCGCTTGCGATAATATCTAAATTTATGATCTGAGGTAAATTTGAAAGATTTTTTCTTTTGCGCTGCCTTTTCCTTTTCAACAAAAGGCAACTCAGCGCGCGGCTTTTCTACCCCTTTCTTCTTCTTTTCCTCAACTACAGCCTTCTTTTTTGGACGAGATAAGGCTTGATGTGTCAGCTTTGCCACCATGAGCCACATTTTCTTCTCCCGAGGATGCGGCACAATATCAAAGCTCTGTAAATTTGCTTTCCCTTTCAAATCAAGAACAATACGCCCATAATTGCCCGGCTGCACGCCATAGCGTACTCTTTGAATAATACCTTTATGATGGATAGAAGCCGCCTTCCAACGCATATTTTTCAAATCAATCACCAATCGATCTGGATTTTGCAGAAAGCTCACCCGGCGCGCAGCAGGCTTCTCAGTCAATCTCACGTAAAATTCTGTCTGACTTCCCGAAGGGGTCACAATATCTGCTTTAATGGCGCGAACAGATTGCCCATATACAGACTGAATGAATAACAGAATGAAAGCTATGAAGAGAGAAAGGGTACGGAAAAACATATTATATAATATTACAGAATCAGTTTTTATAATAGATCACTTAATACAAAGCGCCTTAATTAATTTTCTCTATCTATCTCATTATTACATATCAAACAATTTAAAGTGATTTTTTCTCTCACGCCAGTTGGCTTACGCCAACACCTCCGAGGGGGCGCGCAACGATGCGCGGCGCCCAGTCGGGCGCTCTATCAAATACTGTTATAATGACCTTCATACTCCGTTAACCAAAATTAACTATATTTGGTGATATGGAAGAATTCCTTAAAAAAATATCTGCTAAAGGGCTCGATAATCTGAACCCAACTGTCGTCATTGCCGTTTTCCTCATGGCAATGGTGTTGATGATGGTCATGCCAACACCATCATGGCTTCTTGATGTCGGACTTGCTTTCAGTTTCGCTTCTTCCGTTGCCATATTCATGGTCGTTTTATTCTCTGAGCGCCCACTAGATTTCTCTTCTTTTCCAACAATGTTGCTCGCGAGCCTGCTTTTGCGCTTATCGCTCAATGTCTCCTCGACAAAGTTGATCATCGGCGAAGGCCATACAGGCACAGATGCCGCAGGAAATGTCATCGAAGCTTTCGCTGATTTTATTGTCGGTGGAAATTTGCTTTTAGGGCTTGTGGTCTTTCTGGTGATTATGATCGTAAATTTTATGGTTATCACCAAAGGTGCTGGCCGAATGGCAGAGGTCGGTGCGCGTTTTGCTCTTGATGCCATGCCGGGAAAACAGCTTGCAATTGATGCAGATCTTGCCTCAGGTGCGATTACCCATGAAGAAGCAAAAAAACGCCGGAAGATCGAACAGGAAGAAACGACTTTTTTCGGATCTCTTGATGGTGCGTCAAAATTTGTTAAAGGAGATGCCATTGCTGGTCTTTTGATCACGGCGATGAATTTCTTTGTCGGCCTTGCTATGGGCACAATATATTATGATATGCCAATCTCAGAAGCCATGCATACATATTCGCTTTTAACAGTCGGAGATGGTCTGGTTACACAAATTCCTGCGGTTGTGACCTCTATCGGTGCAGCATTATTGATGGCAAAGGGCGGAGCACATGAAACCGCCGATATGATTATTTTCAAACAATTTACAAACCACCCTCCAGCCCTTTACACAGTTGGCGGTGTTATGTTTTTTCTTGCTTTGATACCGGGCTTGCCTTTTATTCCTTTTACGGCAGGCGCCTTTATGTTGGGCGGAAGTGCCTGGCTGGCGCAAAAGAAAATAAAAAAGGATGAAACAGTAAATAAGATCAAAGCAGAAGAAGCCGAGAAAAAAGAAAAAGCAGTCGCACAGGAAAAAACATTGGGTGATTGTCTGGAGGTTGACGATATTTGGATTGAATTTTCCAAAAGCCTTATTGGAATTGCAACAGATAAAAATGAAGGCGTTGCGATGCGTGTTAAGGCGTTGCGTAAAGCCATGGCGTCTGAGCTTGGCTTTATTATGCCTGAAGTGCGCTTGACAGATAATCAGTTCCTCCCTGAGGGAGATTATGTGATAAAAATTCAGGGTGTTAAGACGGCATCTGCTCATTTGCGTCCGGGTTGGTGTATGGTGATCAAGCAAGAAGGCGTTGAGATCACCTGTCCTTTTGAAGACACAACCGAGCCCGTTTATGGCGCACCAGCAGCATGGGTGCGTGACATTCATAAAGATAAAGTTGTTGGGCTAGGCCTCCCTGTTGCCGGAGTAAATGATATTATTGCAACGCATCTGACTGAGACCGTTAAACAAAATATGCGCGAACTGGTAACACGTCAGTCTGTGACCCGTATCATTGATGAATTTACCAAAGTAAGTAATTCTGATCGTGCAGCTTTAAATAAAAAAATCATTGATGAATTTATTCCCGATACAGTTCCCAAGGATTTATTGCATCAGGTCATTCGCTTACTCTTAGAGGAGCGTATTTCCGTGCGTAACATTCCACTGATCTTAGAAGGCATTGCAGAGGCGAAGCTTTATAGCAGTGATCCGGAGCAAGTGACTGAAAGAGTCCGCCGAAAATTATCTTTGCAAATTGCCACATCGCTTGTTGATGCGGAAAATACTGTTCCAGTTGTGCAGATTGGTCCAAATTGGGAAGAGGTCTTTCGGGAATATGAAATACGCGATCAATCTGGTAATGTTGTTGATGTTGCGCTGCCTCCTGCTGAAATTACAAATCTTGCAGCAGCCATAAGCGAGAAGCTTGCTGATGCCGGCAGAGGCGGGCGTTATGCTGCCGTCGCAGCAGCAGGAGAAAGGCGCCGTCTTATTCGGGCAGTGATGGATGCAAAAGGGATGCGTCACCCTGTCGTGGCCTATGAAGAAATGCATCCGAGGGTTCAGCCAGCGCTTATGGGTGTTGTCTAAAGAGATCTGATCTCCTAACACATTAATAAAAGAGTGGACGTGTGCGATATCAGTGTTGTATATGAAGGTATCTCATTTGAGACAATGTGCCCCGATGGCGGAATTGGTAGACGCGCTAGACTCAAAATCTAGTGGGCTTTGCCCGTGCCAGTTCGATTCTGGCTCGGGGCACCATTTTGAAATTGGCCCTGTGAAAAGGGTATAAAAGCGTTATGTATCAATGCTTTAAGTGGGGTTCTAGCCATGGCAAACGCACTAAAACCTATTTATGAGCTTGAGGATTTTGGTGAGATATTTGTTGCTCCATCCAGCTTTTTTACGTTTTGCGGTGATGCCTACTTTGGAGGATGTCTCATTTTTGAGCGAATTAAGCGCGATACGC
>JBCCNR010000058.1:0-8541 GCA_039025725.1 Pseudomonadota bacterium
TTTTAGCAGAGCTATTAGAGCAGGCATCCCAAAAGGAACAAGCTTTAAAAATAGAGGAGCTACAGCTAAAAAGTGAGCAAGAACAAAGGGTGCATCTTCTCCCAGTTCTACAAAATTTACATGACCCAATTCTGAATGATCTTTTCAGGCTACACCTTGAAGATAGTGAGGTAAAAGCTATTATGGATCTGGTCAGATGCCAAAACCGTTGAAACACCTGCATAATACTATGCAACTTTCTGGAATTGCTCCATGGTCCAGACAGGGAATGGATCATTAAGTTCCTGCCACGCTTCATGGCCTTTTTCCATCTCTTTATCAGTCAGTGTGCACTGATCTAACTTTGCGGTTAAGGCAGCCTCATCCATATCGGTGCCGATAAAGACAATTTCCTGCCGGCGGTCACCATAGGGTTTTTGCCAGATATCCTGCATGATCTCTTTCCAAACATCATCCTGTGGCCAATTGTCTTTCGGGATATTCGCCCACCATTTTCCAGCCGCCTGATGACGTAAAAGTGAGCCGGCAATAGCCAATTCTCCAACCCAATTCATACGCGTCGCAAGCCAGAAAAACCCCTTTGCACGAATAACATGGGGATGTGATGTCTGCGTAAAAGCATAAAAGCGCTCTGGGTGGAAAGGCTTTCTGGAGCGATACACAAAACTTGTGATACCATATTCTTCGGTCTCAGAGACATTCTCTCCCATAAGGGCCTGATACCATCCCGCCATGCCCTGCGCCTTTTGAAAATCAAACAATCCTGTGCCCATAATCTCGCCCAAAGCCACTTTTCCATGATCTGTGTAGATAATTTTTGCTTCAGGATTTTGAGCCTTGATAATTTTGGTAACGATATCTTTCTGCGCGTCAGTCGCAATATCACATTTATTAACGATAATGGCATCCGCAAATTCCATTTGCTCAACGAGTAAATCAACCAATGTGCGCTCATCTTCTTCGCCTAAGGATTCTCCGCGATCTGTTAGAAAGTCTGTTGAGTTATAATCATTCGATAAGCTAACAGCATCGACAACCGTAACCATTGTATCAAGCTCTGCAACATCGGATAGACTATCGCCATATTCATCACGAAAATCAAAAGTCGCAGCAACCGGCATTGGCTCTGAGATGCCCGTAGATTCAATCAATAAATAATCATATTTACCAGCCTCAGCGAGAGCTCTCACTTCTTTTAAAAGATCCTCACGCAATGTGCAGCAAATACACCCATTGCTCATTTCAACAAGCGTTTCCTCAGTCCGAGAGAGGTTAGCTCCGCCATCGCGCACAAGACTGGCATCAATATTGACTTCGCTCATATCATTCACGATGACGGCAACTTTCTTGCCCTCACGATTATTGAGAATATTATTTAAAAGTGTTGTTTTTCCGGCACCCAAAAAGCCAGACAAAACAGTCACAGGAAGTTTTGCAACCATAATCAATACCTCATTATTCAAATCACCCAGTAGATATTCTTAACAGAAAATTGCTAAAATTTAAAGCTTTTTAGGATGCAGAATTCATGAATTTAATGATTATACCAAAAGCCCCAAATAATTTATTATTAAGTGCTTTTGGTAGAGCGCCCGACTGGGCGCCGCGCATCGTTGCGCGTCCCCTCGGAGCCGTTGGTGTAAACCAACTGGCGTGAGAGAAAAAATCACTTTAAATTGCTTATGTAATAATTGTGTTAGGTACAATATCAAAATTAATTAAGGCGCTTGGTATTATAGAGCACTAGGTCCCGCAGAAGGTCTGAAATACGCGTTCGCTCGGTTTTGGAGGAGATTGATAAGGTTTTAAGCGTTCATCATCTTGATATGGATTTTCCAAAGCCGATAGAAAATCATGCAGAGGTTTTAAATCGCTTTTATTGGCAGCCTCAATAACATGCTCAACATGATGATTGCGCGGAATAATCACTGGATTGGTACGTGTCATTAGGGCTATCGCATCTTCTTTAGATTTTGATTGTTCCTGAGAAAGCCTATTCTGCCATCTTTGATATAAATCCTGAAATATCTTATCTTTATAGGTATCTTGTTTAAGAGAATCTTCATGCGCAAGATCACGGAAAAAATTTGTAAAATCGACAAAATTATCCTGCATCCATGTCAGCATGTCTGAAATAAGCGATTTATCCGCTTTGTGACATTCAAACAGGCCAAATTTCGCACACATCATTTTTAGCCATTTTTCTTCAAAAAGAGCCTGAAAATGTTTGACCATCTCTTCAGCCATCTTGATTGCTTTGCCCATATCCGGATCAATCAATGGCAATAAGGTCTCTGCAAAACGTGCAATATTCCATGCTCCGATAAAAGATTGATTGCCATAAGCATAACGCCCCGAGCGATCAATAGAGCTAAAAACAGTCTTAAAATTATAAACATCCATAAAGGCACATGGACCATAATCAATCGTCTCACCCGAGAGCGTCATATTATCTGTATTCATTACGCCATGAATAAAGCCAACGCGCATCCAGTGGGTAATTAAATCTGTTTGCCTTTCAATCACAGCCGCAAGCAAGCTTAAAGCTTTATTTTTTGCATTTTGCTTATCCGGATAATGGCGCTCTATCGTGTAATCCAGAAGTTTTTGTAATATAGCATCATCTTCCTGATAGGCCGCAAATTCAAATGTCCCAACCCGAATATGCGAGGAAGCCACACGTGTTAAGACGGCCCCTTTCAGAGGAGCCTCTCGCATGATGGTTTCACCGGTCGTAACCACAGCAAGACTACGTGTTGTTGGAATACCCAATGCAAACATAGCCTCCGAAATCATATATTCGCGCAACATCGGACCTAATGCAGCCTTGCCATCGCCGCGCCTTGCATAGGGAGTCCGCCCTGAGCCCTTAAATTGAATATCAAAATGCTTGCCCTCTGGCGTGATATGCTCTCCCAATAAATGTGCACGTCCGTCGCCTAAAAGCGTAAAATGACCAAATTGATGCCCAGCATATGCCGTTGCAATGGGCTCTGCGCCATCGGCTATCTGATTGCCAGAAAGAAGCGCTGCTTGCTCTTGATCCGTTAAATCAGATGCCTCAAGGCCTAAATCCGCCATTAAACGCCTATTGAGAATAATCATTTGAGGATTTTTCACTATCGAAGGCGCAAGGCGTGTGTAAAAAACCTCCGGAAGGCGCGTATAGCTGCTCTTAAAATTAAACACCAAGATTATCCCACATTTTATCAACAGCTTCTTTCGTGGCAGCATCCATATCAAGGATTTCTCCCCATTCACGCTTTGTTTCTGGCATCATTTTATTGGTTGCATCAATCCCGAGCTTTCCGCCTAAGCCGCTCTCCGGGGAGGCAAAATCCAGATAATCAATCGGTGTATCATGAATAATCGTCAAATCTCGAGAAGCATCCGAGCGGGTTGATATCGCCCACATCACATCTTTCCAATCGCGACAATTAATATCCTCATCCACAATAATCACAAATTTTGTATACATAAATTGCCTGAGATAACTCCAGACGCCTGCCATAATGCGCTTTGCATGGCCAGGATAAGCTTTTTTAATGGAAATCACCGCAATGCGATAGCTGCACCCCTCTGGCGGCAACCAGAAATCAACAATCTCAGGAAATTGCTGCTGAATAAGTGGAACAAAGACCTCATTTAATGCCTCCCCAAGCACAGAAGGCTCATCAGGTGGTCTGCCCGTAAATGTCGAAAGGTAAATAGGATTTTTGCGCATTGTCACAGCCGTAATATTAAAAACTGGAAAGCTCTCAACATTATTATAATAACCCGTATGATCGCCATATGGCCCTTCATCCGCATATTCATCCAGCGCAACATGTCCCTCAAGGACAATTTCCGCCGTTGCTGGCACCTTCAAAGGAATAGACACACAATCCGTAAGCTGCGTTTTCTGCCCCCGCAAAAGTCCTGCAAATTGATATTCCGATAAACTATCCGGCACAGGCGTAACAGCACCCAAAATCGTCGCAGGATCACAGCCTATCACCGCAGCCGCAGGAAGTGGCTCTGTTTTTGCCTTTTTCCACCTATGATGATGCTGCGCACCGCCCCGATGCTTTAACCAACGCATAATAGTCTTATTTTTACCCAAAAGCTGCATACGATATATGCCAAGATTAAAATTATCCTCTCTCGCATCGCTTGGGCCCTTCGTTACAATAAGCGGCCATGTGATGAGTGGTGCAGGCTCTCCCGGCCAGCAGCCCTGTATCGGTAATTTTGAGATATCAACATCATCCCCCCGATAGACAACCTCCTGACAGGGCGCTTTTTTCGTATGTTTCGGACTGAGAGACATAACAGTTTTCGTCAGCGGTATCATATCAAGCGCTTGCTTTAATCCTGATGGCGGCGTTGGTTGGCGCAAAAAGGCCAGCATTTCTCCGACTTCTCTCAGGTCAAAAGCCGTTAATCTGGTTTTTTTTCCAGTTGTGATCCCTCTGGCAACACGCTCAACAGTTCCAAATAAATTTACCAAAACAGGAATATCACCGACAGACCCATCGCCAGAACAGGCTTTTCAAAAAGCACCGCAGGCCCTTGTTTCTGCAAAAGACGGCGCTGAATTTCCGTCATTTCAAGCTGGACTTTTACCGGATGCGTTATGCGCTTTAAAAGCCCCTCTTTTTCGAGCATATCCATAAAGTCACGCAGACTGTCATAAGCCATCTTCACCCCTTAATTATATCTAAATAATGATACGGATAGAGGATTGGCAAGGCTTTTGCAATCTTCATAATTATTATTAGGTTATTGTTAAGAGGTCATATGGCTAACTCGGAAGCTTATAAAGATGCTGTCAAACATTTCGCTGGCTCTAAGCTATTTTTCAAGGTTTTTGATGAAACCATCGCTCTGGTCCAAAAGGCCTCTGACTATCTTGAGGGGGCTGGTCGTTTTGATCAAATCCGATTAGAAGGCAAAGTCGCCACTGTCTTTGCAAGTGAAAGTGTTAAGATGACCAATCGCCTGATGCACACATCGTCCTGGCTTTTGTCGCACCGGGCTTTTTTAAAGGGCGAGCTAGAAGACCCAAAAGAGATAGATCACGAAGAATTTCTGGAAAAAAACAACTCTGAATCTTTAGATAAGCTTGTCCCAGAGCTTCCAACCCGTTTTGTCATGCTTGTGACCCAAAGCAACCTGCTTTTTGAACGGATTATGCGCCTCGATGAGCAATTACGTAATATTCCCGGCGCAAAAGAGACTGATAAAGATGAAAATACAGATTCAGTCCATGCACAGCATAATCGTATTCGCCTTGTTCTCAGCGGAGAAGGAGACGAAAAAAAAGCGGATGATGATATTTTACTCGTTTAATCTGTACTTCTTTCAATGCGGATGATGATATTTTACTCGTTTAATTTCTACTTCTCTCAATATCGATCTCCCTTGACTATGGCCTTCATATTTTATGGAGGCCTTTTTTTGGTCAATACCCTTGGTTAACCAACTCTTAAACTCTCTTTTCTAAAATGAGACATCTTTTTCTATAAATATAAGAATGGCATTATGACAGATGATCTCAAGATTTTACTGGTCGATGACGACCCTGTGCACGCAAGACTTGTCGAAGGCCAGCTTAAGGCTATAAATATCAAGCCCAAAATCGCCAAATCAGGGAAAGAAGCCTTAAAGATACTCTTAGGCGGAAAGATACAATATGATGTTGTGTTGCTGGATTGGGTTATGCCTCAAAAATCTGGCCTTGATGTCCTGAGAGAAGCAAGAGCTGACTGTCCTGATACATCTTTTATTATTCTGACGGCGAATAGTAGCATTAATAATGTCGTTGAAGCCATGCAAAATGGAGCCTGTGACTTTCTTATCAAGCCTGCCTCACCTGAGCGTCTGCAAATTGCAATGGAAAATGCTCTGAAGGTCTCGAAGCTTCAGCATGAGGTTGCCAGATTAAAGCAGCAGGTTAAACATAGCAAAGCAAGCTTTGAGCTCGATAATATGGTCGCAGAAAGCCCTGTTATGAGGAAGATCTTAAAGCTTGCAGGGCGTGCGGCACAATCCAATATTCCGGTTCTTATTGATGGGGAATCCGGCACTGGAAAAGAATTAATGGCACGCGCCATACGCGCCAATTCTGTGCGCAAAGATGCACCTTTTGTTACGGTGAATTGTGGTGCTATTCCTGCTAATCTGGTTGAAAGTACCTTATTCGGGCATGAGAAAGGGTCATTTACCGGTGCAACTGATAAGCATCTTGGGAAGTTTCAGGAAGCAGATGGTGGTACGATATTTCTGGATGAAATCGGAGAATTGCCATTAGATATGCAGGTTAAGCTCTTACGCGTTTTGCAGGAGGGTGAAGTTGACCCAATCGGTGCCAAAAGACCCGTTAAAGTTAATGTCAGGGTTTTGTCAGCCACCAATCGTGATTTGTTTGATATGATTAAAACAGGCGATTTCAGGGAAGATTTATTTTATCGTTTAAATGTGTTTCAGTTGACTTTACCGCCTTTGAGAGACCGTAAAGAGGATTTAAAGCATTTGGCTTATAATTTCTTAGAGAAAATATCTATAGAAGAGGAAAAAGAGATAAAAGGCATAACACCGGCAGCCGAGAAAATCATTATGAATTATGAATGGCCGGGCAATATTCGTCAGCTAGAGAATATTATTTTCCGTGCGGTTGTACTTGCGGACCATGATCTTTTACAGGTCGAAGATTTTCCATGTCACATTATTGGATATAAAAAGAAAAAATCAGCTTAAAGGAGCGGTTTATGGCGCTTGCATCTGAGATCTCTGAAAATGAGTTTATCCTGCTTATGCCCATGATTGAGAGCAGGATGAAGGGGCAAAATTATAAGATGGAAGACCCGCTCTATACGCAGGCTGCGCGTTGGGCGCATGTGACCAGCCCGACACCAGTCTCTGCTTTTCTGACATTATGGGAAGAGAGCTATAATAAGGCTTTATTGTTGATCCATAAAAAAGCAATTTATTTGCTGCGCGATATATCGGAAATGGATGATGAGACTTTAAGAAATCTTGTTCACCGAATGCAATCTATTATGATGAAGTTTGACCATTTACAGGCTTTATCACAACATGTCTGTGATGATAAGAATGCGATATTTGCGGTACCGGGCAATCCATCTGAGGCAGTTTTTCATCCAGAGAACATCATAGATTGTAAAGGTGTTGGAGCTATCTGCAAAGATGATGTTGAAAAGTCTAAATTTCTGAACAAGGTCAATGAGCATATTGCCATGACACCAGAGCAACGCGCTGCTTTTATGGAAAATTATTCTATTATACGCAGGATTACCGCAGAAGAGTGTCAAAAAGACCATCTTCCTGATGTTATGCTTGGCCAAAAAGGCGTTTTTGCGCGTTATGATTTACCAAAGCATTTTTTTCTTGGATTTTATTCCGGGACTTATTTTGATGACCCCGAAGAGGCCTTTCAATATTCACAAAAAGTTGGTGCAGGCTATGAGGCCTATCTTTTTGATTTTTCCACACAAGACAGACCTATCACGAGTGCTTTTATGGCAGGAAACCGCATCAGCCTTATCAATTCAGCAACCAATTATACGGGCACGGCCGAAGAGATTGCTCACTATTTATTTTATATTCAAAATTGTCTGCCAATTTGCCTGAAAACAGATAATAACCCTAATCCAGACATAAGAGATAATCCTGATATGTTTGACATAAGTGGTTATGTCACAACACGTCCTGTGAAAAAAGGTGAACAACTTTATGTTGATTATGGCTATAATTACTGGCGCAATAAAAATAATAATTTCACGAAGGCTTCTGACAGTGACATTGACGCTGAATATCTGAGATTAAAGGATTTAGAAGGATGATAGATCGTTTAGGACGAGGGGCCGATCAAAAGACAGGCTTTTCTAAGCGTGTGTTTGACGCAACTAAAAGATTATTCAGAAAAGACCCACTTGCCAGCTTAAAAAAGATGCCAGCCTATAAAAAACTCCCGGATGCACAAAAACAAATTGTTGATGAAATCTTGGAGAGTAACAATAAAACTGCAAAGAACCTCATCCTTTCCCATAGAGAAGCTTTCTTTAAGAAAACTGCTGTGGAAATGCAATTATTATTCAACCTCTGTCAACTCAATAATACGCTTTTAAATGGAAAGATCGAAGAATTTCCTAGTGAGTGGTTGGGAATGAAAGAAGGGGAAATAAAAGAAAATGGAAGAAACACTGTTTTAAAGAGTTGCGAGCAAAGTGAGAGTATTCTTTTGAAACACCTCGTTAATAATCACCCCTTAATCATTGAATGGTTAGATGCATCAGAACTAAATTGTAAAAAAGAAATTTGTGAGAATGGCAATGAAAATATCACTTTAAGTATTCAGAGAAATCCTGCACTTTGGCTGGCTATGGATACCGCTTCGATGCAAAATATGCGAGAGCTTTATGAGGATAACAATGAGAATATTTCTGGAAGCCTTAAACGACATGAAAAAAAATGGTTAGAACTTCCAATATCTATAAGATCAAATTTTAGTGATGCACTGAAATCAGTGACGCAAGAAAA
>JBCCNR010000059.1:0-8497 GCA_039025725.1 Pseudomonadota bacterium
ACACCGCTTGGGACTTTTTCTGATTTAGCGCAACAGATCATTCCGCATATGTCTGAGGGCACAATTTTAACGGATACAGGCTCTGTGAAGCAATCCGTCATAGATGCTATTGTGCCTTTATTAAAGGATAGAGAAGATATCGCTTTTATTCCAGCTCATCCGATTGCAGGCACGGAAGAATCCGGCGTTGATGCAGGCTTCGCAGAGCTGTTTCAAAAGAAGAAAATTATCTTTACGCCATTAAAAGAAGAAGATAGTAAAAGCAATGGTTATAAGGCTTTAAGCGCTTTTTGGGAAAAATTAGGCGCGCAAACTGAGCTTATGGATGTTGCGCATCATGATCAGGTTTTTGCAGTTGTCAGCCATATTCCGCATTTGATTGCATATAATATTGTTGGAACTGCTGCGAATTTAGAACAAGTCTCTGAACAAGAAGTTATCAAATATTCTGCATCAGGATTTCGGGATTTTACGCGTCTTGCATCATCTGATCCGATTATCTGGCGCGATGTTTTTATTCATAATAAAGAGGCTGTGTTAGATATGCTCGGGAGGTTTGTTGAGGATCTCTTTGATCTTCAGCGTGCAATTCGCTATGGTGATACAGAAAGTTTAGAACAGCGTTTTGAATATTCACGCACCATTCGTAAGCAAATTATTGATGCTGGTCAGGATAGTCCTGTGGTCAATTTCGCCAGAAATATTGAACGTAATATTGAGCATCATCTTGAAGATAAATTAGAAAATAAAAAGAAATGTGCCCTCTTATGGAAGCTGTATTTTTAGGCCTGTCCCCTGCATGGATAACATTGATTATTTATATTGGTGTTTTATGTGTTATTGGATTTATTGGCTATCGCGCGACAAAAAATCTTTCTGATTATATATTAGGGGGGCGCTCTTTCGGGGTTACTGTGACTGCGCTATCCGCTGGTGCATCTGACATGAGTGGATGGTTGTTGATGGGCCTTCCCGGGGCTATTTTTGTCTATGGCCTTTCAAAAAGCTGGATTGGAATAGGGCTTTTTTTAGGGGCATGGTTGAATTGGACATATATCGCCGGAGCCCTCAGGGATAAAACTGAAAAGCTTGGAAATGCACAGACCTTGCCTGAATATTTTGCCAATCGCTTCCCAAAACATGGGAAATTATTGCGCTCTATATCTGCGATTGTGATTGTCATCTTCTTTACAATTTATTGTGCGTCAGGCGTTGTGGCTTCTGCAAAGCTGCTAGAGGCTTCCTTTTCCGTAGATTATACTATCGGTATCTGGATCGGCGCAGCCATGACCGTGACATATGTGTTCTTTGGCGGACTTTTTGCCGTCAGCTGGACAGATACTTTACAAGCCATTCTAATGTTTCTTGCGCTGCTTCTAGTCCCCTTTCTTGCTTATATGGCGATTGATGATGTCTCTCTGGCTTCTCAAACTGTTATGGAAACCAAACCACACTATACATATCTTTTGAATAATATTGGTGTTGTCTCGCTTTTATCTTCTCTGGCATGGGGACTTGGATATTTTGGGCAGCCTCATATTCTTATTCGCTTTATGGCTGCGAAAGATTCTGGTCGCACCATGCAAAAAGCCAAATGGGTTGCCATAAGCTGGATGGCATTATGCCTGATCGGCTCACTCTCATTGGGCTATTTCGGGGGCTTATTTGTTGCGCAATCGGGCATATCTGTCACGGATCCTGAAAGTATTTTCCTTGATCTGGGAATTATTCTCTCAAATCCATGGATCGGAGGCTTTCTCTCTGCTGCCGTGCTGTCAGCAATCATGAGCACCCTCTCATCACAGCTTTTGATTGGCTCAGGGTCTTTGACCAGTGATATTTTACCGCTTTTTACAGGCAAAACACCATCGCCAGAAAAAGCCGTTAAAATCGGCCGAGGTTTCCTGTTGCTCATCGCGCTTTGTGCTATCCTTTTGGCCAGCGACCCGGGAAGCTCTATTCTCGATATGGTTGGCTATGCTTGGGCTGGTTTTGGTTGCTCTTTCGGAACGGTTATCCTCATGTCACTTTTAAGCGATAAAATGATGACCTCTAAGGGAGCCATTGCCGGCATGATCTCCGGAGCAATTATGGTGATTTTATGGGAAAGCCTTGATAGCGCGCTCTATTCAATGATCCCTGCCTTTATTACATCCATTCTCACAATTATTATCGTGAGTAAAATGACGAGGGATTAGAGATTTACCTTGTCGCCCTTATATTTTTGATGTAAAAGAATTTGCAATTTTAAATGATAAGGCTTCGGTCTAATTTAATCAGGCCTGAAAGCGTAAATATCTTAGCGGAGCTCTATAATGTCAACAAAGAGAACTTATCAACCAAGTAAACTTGTCCGTAAGCGCAGACATGGCTTTCGTGCGCGTAATGCAACGGTGGGCGGTCGCCGTGTTCTTGCTGCGCGTCGTGCAAAGGGTAGAAAGCGTCTATCAGCATAAGCTATGAATGTCCATAATTGCATTGGATAGTAACACCAAGCTTATTAGCTTAAAAAACAGCAAAGCCTTTAAAGCAGTATATAAAGGCCGTAAATTTTATACTGCGGCTTTTTCAGTGCATTTTCTTGTGCCTGCTCATGGTAAAGATAGCGTGAATAGTGGTGTTATTTCGGACGAAATTTATTTTGGTATAACAGTATCTAAAAAAAGCTGTGGTCATGCCGTTCGTAGGAATAAAATCAAACGATGTATTCGTGAAGCTTTCCGCCAATTCGGAGCAAAGCCTGCTTTAAATGGTTACCAAATTGTGTTTACAGCGTTACGACGCGCTCCTGAGAAAAACTGGGATGATTATCGCAAAGCCATGCAATATTTACCAAAGCTTATAAAGCGGTGTGAAAATGAAAATAGTTCAAAAATGGATCGGTAGATTTTTTTATTGGATAGTGATCTATCCAGCATATTTATTATATCAATCTTTATTTTCTGCAGGGCAGGGGCGGCGTTGTCGCTTTGAGCCAACTTGCAGCGTCTATGCGAGAGAAGCTCTAAAAAGATTTCATTTTTTCTATGCGTTAAAGCTTATTATTATCAGATTATGTAAATGCCAGCCCTTTTATAAAAGGCACGAAACATATTTATTCGACCCTGTTCCCGAGAAGAAATAGCTATATTAACCTGAGCTATAAATAAGGAAATGAAGAGTAAGTATGGCCATACACGTCAATTGCGAGGCGAGCTACACATCCTCTATCAACATTCTTATCACACTATTAAGAAACAATTGCGAGCGAACCCACATATGTCTTTGCGAGCGAAGCGAAGCAATCCCTTTTTGTATAAATATAACATATTGCCACGGATGCTATGCACCCTTGCAATTGACGAGAGGCTATTACACTATTATTTATCCCCCCTCTCCAAAACTGTCCCGTAGAAAAGTAATTATTTTTATTTTTTGAAAATGATTCGCAAAAAAATCATTTTACGCTAGACAAAGCGTGCATAACCCTATTTAACATTATGCATAACTATAAAATTCGAACTGGGGCGCATTCGCGTCCCATTTTTTTATCTGCCTCATTTGTGATATCTATTAGCTTTTTTTCTAACATTTTGCAGCAGATATCAGTATCGTCTTCTTCAGATATATCAATTGGCTCTGAATAAATAATAATTCCCTTTGAAAAAGGGTAGGGCATCAGAAAATGATCCCAGCTGTTAAAATTTTTACCTTTCGCGCAGGAATAGCTTGCGCAGATAATCGGTGCATTCGCCATTTTAGCTGCAATAACAGCACCAGCCTTCATAACCATTGCAGGCCCCTTCGGACCATCGGGCGTAAATGCAACGCGTCCTCCCTGTTGCAAAAATTGTACAATATGCTTAAGTGCATTTGCACTATTTTTATATGTATGTGGCTTTTTAGGGTTTAATGATGACCCCCTTATTAAACCAATGTTAAATGGTGCACATATTTTTTCTGCTAAATCACCAATAAAATTTTTTGAAACGATAATTTTCATTTTTAAACTGCGCTGTTTTGCAACGGGCATCATAAATAATCTACTATGCCAGAAGATCGCCACAAAAGCCTTCTCACTTTTTAGGTAATCTTGTGTTGCATCGGGAATTTGAAACTCCCACCGGCCAGAATATAAAACAAACTTGATATATTGCGCAATCAACCAGCCCAGTAAAGGCGCCAGAAGTGGAAGTGTTTTTTTGAAAATGCTCTTCACACGCCTTACTCTTCAGAGAGTTTGTATAAACGCTGGTAAAGAGAATGAAATGCAAGCAATTGCTGATGGGTCCCATCTCCGCTGATATTATGGTCTTCAATGACAATAATACGGTCACAATCCACCACAGTCGAAAGCCTATGCGCTATAATAAGAGTCGTGCGGCCTTGCATCAATTTTTTCAAGGTCTCCTGAATAAAAGCTTCGCTTTCATTATCCAGCGCCGATGTGGCTTCATCTAACAACAAAATTGGTGCATCTTTTAAAAAGGCCCGCGCAATCGCGATGCGCTGCTTTTGACCACCCGACAAGAGAGAACCACCTTCGCCAACCTGTGTTTCAAATTGCTCGGGCAAAGACATAATAAAATCATAAGCTGCGGCCTCTTTAGCAACACGTATGATATCTTGCTCAGTGGCTTTATTATTACCATAAGCAATATTCTCTCTGACAGTGCCATTAAAAAGAAACGCATCCTGCGAGACCAAAGCAATATGTTGCCGTAAATGGTCAGGCGTCATTTTTTTTATGTCGATACCATCAATATAAATATGTCCAGAAGTAGGATCATAAAAACGCGGAAGAAGATTCAACAAGGTCGACTTCCCAGAGCCAGAGGGCCCGACAAGTGCAATTTTCTCTCCGGATTTTATCTGTAATGTAAGGTCCTTCAGGATAATATCCTTTTGATTATAACAAAAAGAAATATCATCAAAAAATATTTCCCCCTGACAATGCTGTAATATTTCTGGATTTTCAGGCGCATGGATTGTGATGTCTAAGTCTAACATTGTGTAGACTCTTTCGGCAGCGACAAGGCCGGACTGGATCTTCGTTGCAAGACCAGATAGCGCCCTGCCGGGTTGATATGCCATCATCATAGCGGCAAAAAAAGACATGAAATTATTCACATCCATCTGACCCTCTATCCCACGAGAGCCCGCATAATATATCGCTGCAGCAATTCCGATACCCGTCATAGCCTCAGTAATCGGACTGGATGCAGCCCGTGCGCGCACTTCCTGTAACAGATATTTCAGGCGCCGCGAAAAAGTATGTTCAGCACGCTTAGCCTCATGGTCTTCTTGTCCATAAACGCGCAAAATACGCATCCCTTTGACGGTTTCTGCAATATGACTGGAAAGATTGCCTGTCTCGTCAAATACACCCCGTGCAGATTTCGAAGACTTCTTCATCAATTTTTTGATAATAACGGCAACAGGCAAAAAGATAAAAATCGTCAGGCTCGCTAACAGCCAGTCCTGATAAAACATAATCGCACAACAGCCGATGAGCGTCAGGCTCTCTTTAATAAGCGCAACAATAATATTTGACGCCGCATCGCGCATGGCCATCGCATCATTTACAAAGCTGGAGACAATCTGTCCCGAATGTTTACGGCTTATCCATTCCATATCAAGCCTTAAAAGCTTGCGATACATTTTCTTCTGTAAATTATTGACCACATACATGCCAATCGTGCTCATTAGGGTTGATTGACCAAATGTCGTAATGCCCCTTAAGACCGAAACAGCAATGATAATAAGGGGCAAAGTGAGAAGAAGCTCAGTGTCTTTTTCAAGAAAAATCTCTTTAATCGCCGGATCAATCAATCCAGCAGTCGCCGCAGTTGTCATGGCCGCAATAATCATACAAAATATCGCTATAACCAGTCTTTTTTTATGCGCAGGGAGCTCTTCGGTAATGAGCCGGCCTAAAAGTCGAGAGGCCTTATATTTTTTATTTTTATCACTTTGTGGGGCTTTGTGCTGCATATAATGTTACGCAGCCGGCTTTTTTTCCGTCATTGGCATTTGTACTCTAATGTGAATATCTTTCAGCTGCTTATCCTGCACATTCGCCGGAGCGCCCATCATGAGGTCTTCAGCCTTTTGATTCATAGGAAATACAGTCACTTCGCGAATATTCTCGACATCGGCCAACAACATCACAATCCGATCAACACCCGGTGCGATACCACCATGTGGCGGAGCACCATATTTAAAAGCATTCAGCATACCGGAAAATTCCTGTTCGACAGTATCTTTACTATACCCTGCAATTTCAAAAGCCTTAAACATAATATCCGGACGGTGATTTCGTATCGCCCCTGATGACAGCTCAATGCCATTACAGACGATATCATATTGATAGGCCAAAATATCCAGAGGGTCTTTTGTCTCCAGCGCCTCCATCTCGCCCTGAGGCATAGAAAAAGGATTGTGAGAAAAATCAATACGTTTCTCATCCTCATTATATTCAAACATCGGATAATCAACAATCCAGCAAAATTCAAAATCCTTTGAGCCTTCTTTTTTCAGACCAAGATCATCGCCAATTTTGGTTCTCGCAAAGCCTGCAAGGCGTGCTGCTGCATTTTCCTGATCAGCCGAGAAAAACAGAGCATCACCAGAGCGCGCACCAGCCTTATCACACATAGTCTTTAGAACATCCTGCGGAATAAATTTAGCAATAGGGCCTTTTCCAACAATTTGGCCGTTTTCCTCTTCGAGGATAATATATCCAAGCCCGGCAGCGCCCATCTCCTTACGCGCCCAATCATTCAGCTTGTCAAAGAAACTCCGTGGTTGCGTACCAGCCCCCGGCGCAGGAATAGCACGTACAACACCACCTTTTTCAATGATCCCTTTAAAGGCTTTGAAAGTCACAGTTTCCTCTTTAAATGCGTCTGTGACATCGCATATCTCTATAGGATTGCGCAAATCAGGCTTATCAGAGCCATATTTCAACATAGAGTCTTTATATGTAATCCGTGGAAATGCGTCTTCCGTCACCGTGCGACCAGATGCGAATTCGTGAAAAACACCACTTATAACGGGTTCGATAGCCTGAAACACATCTTCCTGCGTCACGAAAGACATCTCAATATCGAGTTGATAGAACTCACCGGGAGAGCGATCCGCCCGCGCATCTTCATCCCGAAAGCAAGGCGCAATTTGAAAATAGCGATCAAATCCAGCAACCATAAGCAGCTGTTTGAATTGCTGCGGCGCTTGTGGCAGAGCATAGAACTTCCCAGGATGCAAACGCGATGGCACCAGAAAATCACGCGCGCCCTCGGGGGAGGAGGCAGTCAGAATAGGTGTTTGAAACTCATTAAAGCCTTGCTCTGTCATGCGTCTGCGCAATGATGATATGACCTGGGAGCGCAAGATAATATTTTTATGGAGCCCCTCACGGCGCAGGTCAAGAAAGCGATATTTTAATCTGATATCTTCAGGATAGTCAACATCACCAAAAACTGGCATTGGCAATTCCTCGGCAGCAGAGAGAATCTCTACATCCTGAATTTTAATTTCAATCTCACCTGTCGCCAGATTTCTGTTGATCGTTTCCTCAGGACGCGCAGTGACCTCACCGGTGATGCAGATCACGCTTTCAGAACGCAGCCTTTCAAGGATATGAAAAATAGGTGTATCAGGCTCGGCGACAATTTGCGTCAGGCCATAATGATCCCGTAGGTCAATAAACATCAGCCCGCCATGATCTCTACGGCGATGGACCCAACCCGATAATTTTACCTGCTGGCCAATATCCTTGCTTGAGAGACTTCCGCAATTATGCGTTCTATAGGCGTGCATCTTGAATGTCCTTTTGCTTTTTTTCTTAAAAATATTAAGCCCGCACATTATGCACAACTCTTATATATGTCAAAGAGAATCCTGCATTTCGCCCGAATATAAGATTTACCCTTTGTTTAGAATTATTGTTTAACTTTATTATATCACCTCATTTTGAGGGATTAACATTTCAATCGGCTTACGGCGTGAATGAGGATAGGGTTTTACGGAGTTAGATATGCTTCTTCCAGGAGATATTGAATGGTCAAAGGCCGACAATGAGACACTCTTTGATATGTCATTGAAATATGCCAACGGAGAAGGTGTTGAAAGCAACTATGTTATTGCTCATATTTTTCTGAATATTGCTTCATCAAGAGGGTGCCAGCGCTCTGTTGAATATCGCAAAGAGCTCGCCTTTGATATGGATCAAAAAGACATCGCAAAAGCCCAAAAAATCGCCAGAGAACTCCTTTTCGGATCAAAAACCAAGCCAAACTGATATGGTGTTGTAATGGCGCTTCGGTAGAGTATCGCCTCTGAAGATCATATGGTGAATAGTATACATCTAAATGGGCTATATCTAATGTTTGTTGGATTATCTGATATAGTTTACTTTAAAAATGAATTGGTTATCACACTACGCGAAGTAAGAATTAATTTGAGATTTTAGAAGAAATTTTGTATGTTTTTTTTATGGATAGGCAGAAGAGTATAT
>JBCCNR010000060.1:0-8356 GCA_039025725.1 Pseudomonadota bacterium
CAGCTTCACGGTCGCCCACACCCGTGCACTATCCAAAACTGGATAGTGCTTCTCACAGAAAGTTGTATTCTATTCATATAATTAAATAGAATACAATACCTACCTATCTTATATCACACTCGAAACTTACAACAGCTTCTAACATAAAAAAAGCCTCCTGCATAATGAAGAGTTTATGTAATATCTAATACCAAAAATTATTTAGAGCTTTTGGTAGAGCGCCCGACTGGGCGCCGCGCATCGTTGCGCGCCCCCTCGGAGCCGTTGGCATAAGCCAACTGGCGTGAGAGAAAAAAACGCTTAAATTTGCCTGACATATAATAATTATGATAGATACATTATCGAAGATGAATTAAGGCGCTTGGTATAAGGGTAGTACAATGACACAAGCAAGTTTATTGGCAAAAGACACTGTAAAAGTTAAAATCGCATCAGGCTGGCAAAATCATCTAGAGGCCGAATTTAACAAAGATTATTTCCAGAATTTGATTGAGTTTGTGCGCCGTGAACGTCAGACATGTGATGTATATCCTCCGGCAAAATATTATTTTAATGCGTTTGAGAAATGTAGCTTTGATGATGTTAAAGTCATTATTCTCGGGCAAGACCCATATCATGGCCCCGGTCAGGCACATGGTTTGTCTTTTTCAGTTCCTGATGGCATAAAAACTCCGCCATCATTGCAAAATATTTTTAAAGAGATTGAGGATGATCTCGGTATCAAAACACAAAATAGTGGCAATCTTGAGCGTTGGGCCAGGCAAGGTGTCTTGCTTCTCAATGCGACCCTTACCGTGAGGGCACGAACCGCAGGATCGCATCAAAATAAAGGCTGGGAAGAATTCACAGATGCTGTCATAAAACTTATCTCAGATGAAAAAGAAAATGTCGTTTTTCTGCTTTGGGGATCATATGCGCAGAAGAAAGGTCAGGTTATTGATACAAACAAACATCTGGTTTTAACATCAGCACACCCCTCCCCTTTTTCTGTGCATCGTGGTTTTTTTGGAAATAAGCATTTCTCTCAAGCGAACCAATATTTACAAAATCATGGGCTAAATATTATTGATTGGGCTTGAAGAAGTGAATCAAGCCGCGTGGCTGCTATCCTGATCTTTGTCAGTTTTCTCAACACATATTTCCATCAATGAAGGAAGCGTAACCTCAACAACTGCGCCACCTTTCGGGGCATTGAATGCTTTAACTTCGCCTTGCAGTACCTCTGTCAGGCCCTTTGTGATGGATAATCCAAGGCCTGTTGACTTAAAGCCCTCAGTGAGATGATCTTTCCCTATATTAAACGGTGAGCCAAAATTATTCAAAACCTGCTCGGTGAAACCATGTCCATTATCCGCGACAGAAAAAACAATTTTATGATCTGGAGCAGAATGTACAGAAAGCAACACCGCAGAATCTTCTGGACAATATTTGACACAATTACTCAAGAGATTAACCAATATCTGTTTGATAGCCTGAGCATCAGAATAAAAATTTTCTATATCCCCACATTGTGCATCAGGGATGATCGTGATCTTTTTATCAGACGCAGTTGCCTCAACCAATGCAGTGACTTGCTTTATAACAGTTGCTACGTCAATATGCTTGATTTGTGGCTTATACTTCCCGCTTTCAATACGGGCCATATCTAAAATATCATTCACGATGGTCAGCAAATATTGTCCGCTTTCATGGATATTATTGGAATATTCTTTATATTCAGTTGGAACATTCCCAAGCATCTCTAGCTTCATAACCTCTGAAAAACCAATAATCGCATTGAGAGGCGTCCTGAGCTCGTGGCTCATTTGCGCAAGAAAAGAAGATTTCGATTTATAAAGCTCTATAGCATGATCACGCGCAGCAATAATTGTTTTCTCATAATGCACACGATTGGTTACGTCATAAATCAGACAGAAAGCCTCACTTCTAACATGATCATTCGTTACACGACGATTATTCTGATCTCTCTCATAATAAGTAATGATAATTTCGAAATGAAAGACCTCATCGTCAATATTCAAAGTCATCTGATCCTTAATCGAGCCCTTTTTATTCAGTTTAATTTGTTTTATTTTAGACTCAATATACTCTTTGAACTTATCAGTGTTATTCTCATAATAATTTTTAAATATCTCTGCTTGAGAACTATAATTACAAATCTCAAGGGTATCGCCATCAATTGCCATAACATTTAAATTTGCATTTTCTATAAGATTACGGCTTTTTTCCAGATGAATAGAGAGTTTATCCTTATAACTGCTGAGAGCAACCCTATGATAATTATCAATCATAAGTATTTTTGTTGCCGCAACTATGATTATAAGCGCAACAGCTAGGGGTTTATCATTTAAGCTGAGGGCTGGTTCTGGTGTCCCTCCCATAACTTCTATCAACATGAGACTTGTTACCAACACAAGGAGCAACGCAAAGCCAATTATGCGCAATTTCGTGCGTTTCACAAGAGCCGTATGTGGCATAATAGCCGCCGCCATAAAGAGGCAGAAGATGATCATTGGGGAAAAAATCCCACCCGAGACATAACATCCATAAAAAAGATACATGCCCAAGACGCAACGATGTGAGATATCACGAAAAGCAATGCTTGCAACTTTAAGTGTAACAAGTGGCCAAACACATAAAAATAGGGTCATTCCCATTAATGTCAAAAGATAAATTGAGCCAACGCCGTGAAAAAGAATATAAAAACCAAAGGCAACCACATATAATATGGCTGATTTTTTGACCTCAGAAACAAGGTAAGGATCAAGATATTTACATATATCCTGACGCCTTTCTATCGCTTCTAGTGACTGCCCCTGTTCAAGATATTTATTTAGTGCTCGTAACATATAATATTTATAGAGGGTCTTTGCTAATTTTTGCTTAAAACACATAATTTATTTGTATAAAAACAGCGCTTATTTCTGGCTCCACAAGGCTTTACATTATATGTCTGCCGAGATAATGTGCAGCGACAATAATGATAAATTTCCATGTGAGGATACACATGCAAGAAAGTGCCTGCCTTACAGGTGAGGATGAGCAAGACCAACAAGAATATAATGCAGACTCGATTAAGGTTCTGCGTGGCTTAGATGCTGTGCGCAAGCGGCCCGGTATGTATATTGGTGATACAGATGACGGGTCTGGGCTTCACCACATGATCTATGAGGTTGTGGATAACGCCATTGATGAATGTTTGGCACAATATGCCGACCATGTGCGCGTTATGATCAATCCTGATGCTTCCGTAACTGTTGAAGATAATGGGCGTGGTATTCCCGTTGATATCCATGCCGAAGAGGGTGTTTCCGCAGCAGAAGTGATTATGACTCAGCTGCATGCTGGTGGGAAATTTGACCAAAATAGCTATAAAGTCTCTGGCGGATTGCACGGTGTTGGTGTTTCCGTTGTGAATGCTCTGTCAGATTTTCTGGAATTACGCATAAAACGCAGCGGATATCATCATTTTGTGCGTTTTGAGAATGGTGTTGCAGTTGCTCCTCTTTCAAAAGGCGAAAGTTGCGGAGAGCAAACGGGAACATCCGTGACATTTCTCTCTTCAAAAAATATTTTCTCCAATACCGATTATAATTTTGCAACCATTGAGCACCGCCTGAGAGAGCTGGCCTTTCTCAATTCAGGTGTCAGAATCATTTTAGAAGATCACCGACATATCGAAAAAAAGAAGGTCGAGCTTTACTATGATGGTGGTATTGTTGAATTTGTAAAATATCTTGATCGTGCAAAATCTCCTATTTTTACTGATCCTTTGAACATGGTAGGGTCGCATATTATAGATGCTGAGAATGATCTTGAAATCACGGTTGAGTGCGCTTTGTGGTGGAATAATGGTTACCATGAAAATACTTTATGTTTTACCAATAATATCCCTCAAAAAGATGGGGGGACGCACCTTGCTGGCCTCCGTGCAGCTCTGACGCGTCAGATCAATCAATATGTCACAGCGAATAATTTGCTTAAAAAAGGCAATTTAACCCTATCCGGTGATGATGCCAGAGAGGGCATGACATGTATTTTATCGGTAAAAGTTCCTGATCCTAAATTTTCCTCGCAAACCAAAGAAAAGCTTGTCTCCTCAGAAGTTCGCCCTGTCGTGGAACAAATTATCAATGATAAATTGTCCCAATGGCTGGAGGAAAATCCTCAACATGCCAAAGCTGTTGCATTAAAGGCGGTTGAATCTGCCACGGCAAGAGAAGCTGCAAGACGCGCACGGGAATTAACGCGCCGTAAGGGAGCGCTGGATATAGCCTCTCTACCGGGGAAATTGGCGGATTGTCAGGAGAAAAATGCTGAGCTCTCAGAGCTCTTTATCGTTGAGGGAGATTCTGCGGGGGGCTCAGCAAAGCAGGGACGCAATCGCTATAATCAAGCTGTTTTACCATTGCGCGGAAAGATTTTGAACGTTGAGCGCGCACGCTTTGACCGTATGCTCAACTCGCAGGAAATTGGTACATTGATTACTGCACTAGGAACAGGCATCGGAAAAGATGATTTTAACATTGAGAAATTGCGCTATCATAAAATTATCATCATGACAGATGCTGACGTGGATGGCAGCCATATCCGCACTTTGCTTTTGACGTTCTTTTTCCGGCAGATGCCTGAAATTATTGATGGTGGATATCTTTATATTGCGCAGCCTCCTTTATATAAGATCAATAAGGGTAAAACAGGGATTTACGCAAAAGATGAAACTGAGCGTGAAAATTATCTGATTGGGGCAGGAACGGCAGATAATGTCTTTGAGACCTTTTCCGGTGAGCGTCTTGTCGGCGCAGATCTTGAAAATATAGTACAAAAAATACAACAGCTTGTACGAGCTGCCGAAAATTTCTCTTTAGATATACGCGACCCGATGGTGCTTTTGGCAATGGACGGGTTTAAGTCGATTGATGATTTTTCTGAAAATGTGATTGGGGACTTTGCTGAGAAGCTTGCCTCGCGCTTGAATAAGCTTGAGGAAGAAGATTTTGCACGTGGTTGGAAAGCTGATTTTGCAGCGGATCACTATATCGGGGCTTATCGGATGCTGCGCGGAGTCAAAGAAACTATTCACCTCAAACGAGATTTTTATATCACCGGAGAGGCTCAGCATCTAGAGAGAGCCGCACGCGATATTAAAGACTTCTTTGAAGGCAATGGGCTTTTCCACCATAAAGAGAATAGTTTTCTGGTGACAACGCCATTTTCTTTATTTGAACGTGTTTTAAAGATTGGTGAAAAAGGGATAAGCATTCAGCGCTATAAAGGTTTAGGGGAAATGAATGCTGATCAATTATGGGAAACCACACTTGACCCTGCCGAGCGCACTTTGTTGCAAGTGACAATTGACCATGCTGAAGAAGCCAATAATATCTTTACATCCCTTATGGGCGATGAGGTTGCACCGCGCCGAGAGTTTATCTATCAAAATGCTTTAAGCACAACAAATTTTGATATTTAATCTCATGCAGGATATATCAGACATTGAACAAAACGATATTGACACCATCAACCGCTTTTTGCCATCTGATCATTCTGTTGTTTTTGTGGGCATGATGGGGGCAGGAAAATCGACTGTTGGCCGAAAAGTTGCTTTTAAATTGCAGCGTGATTTTATTGATACAGATGTTGAGATTGAGAATTCTGCGCAGCTTACGATCTCTGAGATTTTTTCGATTTACGGTGAACAATATTTCCGTGATATTGAACAAAGAATTATTTGTAGGTTGCTCAAAGAGCGCGTTGGTGTGATTTCCATCGGTGGCGGAGCTTTTATGAATGAAACATTGCGCCGATCTATTGCGGAAAATGGTATCTCCATCTGGCTAAAAGCTGATTTTGAAACATTAATGGCACGTGTCCATCGCCATGATCATCGTCCATTATTGGAACAAGATGACCCTGAAAAGGTCATGCGACGCCTGATTGATGAGCGCTACCCTATTTATGGTCAATCAGATATTACTGTAAATAATAGCAATAATCTTGCTGAAACGACTGTTGGGGAGACCTTAAGTCAGATGGCACACTATGTGCAGACCAGATATGGTTAAGTATAATATATGACAGGTGTATTTTGTGTTGCAGCGTGGACTGAGTTTTATTTTGATGATTGTCTCAGGCGTGTTTTTGTTGTCCTGTCAGTCTTTTTCTGATTTTCAAAGAGATGTGAATAATGTCTGGGATGAAACACAGGGTACGGGCAACACACCAGGTGAACCATATAAAAATGATGGAAATCCGTATGCAAAGCGCTATGAATATGCTGCAATTCCTGCGCTTCCATCACCAGTATCACGACATGGTATTGTTGTTTCTGATCAAAGGCCTTCTGCACGCAAAAAAAAGCTCGATGACCCCTATAATTTACTCGGTCTAAGAGTTGAAGAAAAGCCCTTGGCAGAGCCTAAAATCACTGAAAAAAAACCAAAAGAGATCGCTAAGACAACACCAAAAGAAAAACGAGAAGAGAAAATATCCTCTGAGCCCCCTGAGCTCCCGGGGCAACAAGATGCGCTTTTAAAGATTATGAAAGCCGAGGCCATAGATTGTAAAAGTGATCATGGCTTAAAAGCAGAGAAAACAATCAGCAATCTCTATAGCTTTTACATGCATGTTTCTGAAGGCTGTACACCTATATCATATAAAAAACATAGCGCATATGTTTACAGCCTGATTGTCACACAAAGAAAAAAACAAGATATCAGGCTCTTAAATGCAGATCCAGATTTTGCAGACTTCACATTTGAATTGGCCGGCTATGCTCCGCCAAAAATGAAGGAAAAAGGCACTGAGCTTATTGATGAAACATCATGTGGCCTTATACAAGACGCACTTTGCTCTAGAATAAAAAAGCTTTAACTTTCAACATCCGCAGCTTCTTCAGCCGCGACAAAATTATGAGCGGTAATTAAAGGATGCTTGGAGAAAATAGCAGTCGTCACTTTCTTAATATATTCCTTATAACGCTCTAGAAAGTTTTTTAAGCTTTCATTTTTATTCCGATCAGGCGCTTTCAGACCCAAAGCATTGATCATTGCAACTGTTCTGGTTGTATTTTCAATCGAGAATGGCCCCTGTGGTACCATAAAGTCAACCAGACGATATTTTCCAAAAATAGGCACATTTGCGGCTTCGCCTTTATCATTCACGATTGCTCCGACATCCGATTGCGTCCCTCTGACAAGGGTGCGTTCACCACGCAAAATACTTCTTTCAATCTCTTTTAACGCGTCTTTTTCGTTAATATTACCATCACCAACACCGCGATACCCTATGACATTATTATATCGGGCAGCGCGTCTGATCTCAGCGCCGATTGAATTTTGCCCAACATCTGAAACAATAATGTAAGATAATCCGCGCCGAGATTGCATTTTCGAAATAATATTTTGTATAGATTTGTCAAATAATGAAGGGGTTTGCGTTTCAGGCAATTTATTGGATAAAACTCTTCTCCATTTTAAAGAATTAGCGTCGCCGGCACGATCAACAAAGCTTATATCTCGTCTTATCGCATCCAAGCGATATTCGGGTAGGCCGTATCTTACTGAAAATGCATTTTCAACGCCAGAGGGCTTAATTTTCTTAATATTAGACCCATAAGCCCTATTTTCCATGACGGCAACAATATCATTATTTTTACTGGCCTCCATTTGCTTCAGCAAAAGCTCGGAGTTTTTCAGATTTACAGGCCCATCTTCGTAAGAGGCAATCCCTTTTTTGTCTCCACCTGGGGGACACATAGCAGCAGTCAGCACAACTGGCACAGCAGGATTGGGAAGCAACATCCGCAAAGCATATGTTAAAAAAACCAACTTGTCAGCACCTGCGGTGAGAATAATACCTTTGCCTGCATTTTCTGGTTTTTCAGTATGTTTTTTAAGCCTGTGCGCAATCGCAGAGACATGCGCATCTGTCAAATTCTGACTGCCCTTTACATTGACCATGCCAATAAATCGTACTTTTTTATTGAGTGCTTCCCCTATAAGTTTTATCTGGTCTTCTTTTGACATTGCGCCGGAAACATATTTGCCTTCATCATTCACTTTTCCGACAATTATGCCACCTGTTAAGAAGATTTTCCTAATTTCCGAATGATTCGGACTATATGAGGGCTTAGATTTAGGAAGAGGAACCATATTCATGATGCTTCCTTTTGACCAAAATGAGTAGAATTTATTTTTTTATGCAAAATATATAAGACAAAACATAATATCATAACACAACCACAAGACACAAAAACTTGTTCTATTATTCATGTTTTTTATATTTTGTCAATTATTTTTTAAAATTATGTCATTTCCATTACTATTGACCTTATATATTTGCGTAAAGTACGCTCTGA
>JBCCNR010000061.1:0-8295 GCA_039025725.1 Pseudomonadota bacterium
AGCACCACTATGCACAGATTTTTTAGTTTGTTTTCAGCTAAAAATCCCTCAAAAATCATCTTTGTTAACCCTGTTGGACAGCTTCTAGAATTAATCTCTTTTTTGTCCTGTTAATCGCCCGGCAAAAAATACAGCAACAGGAACAAAAATATTATTTATTATAAAGTCTAATGTTTCTCTAGCACCTTTTGCGGAGCCATTTCCACATAGGGTACACTCAATAAATACAGAACATAAACCATACATAATCAAAAAGAATATAAAAACCATTGGAATACTGATGATAACCCAGAAAATAACTACTGAAAATCTCTCAGTTATGTTAAATATATTATCTGTTGCTCTTTCCTGCCAGCTTTGCTTAATCTTATCGCGGTCTTTTTGAACATCTTCATTGTCAACGCTGTATGTTTTTGTTCGACGAGGATATCTATTTCTAAACTTATCTAGCAGCCGCTCAAAATCATCTGACATCAAATATCGTCCGATATATCATTGATCTTTTTCAAGCATCTTTTATAGATATCTACGTCATTTAAAGGTGCATTTTGTCCTTTAGTATAAGCTTTGCTCCAGGGACTATCCTTTTTATGTGTTATATCACTTAATTTGAAAGCATCGCAATTTTTATATTCACTCCAAACAAAACCTAGGACCTCTATAACATCCTCATCTTCTACAATGGGAATATTTAAACCTACATCTCTATTGGTAAAATCTACATCAATAGCCATATCTTGAATAGGTTTTGGGCCGAAACGTTTGAACTCATGATACAAGGAGGGGATAACGGGACCAAATTTCCAAGCCTCTATTTCTTCGCTAAATATCTTGCGACCAAGTAGCACCATGCACCAACCATAAGCAATATAAACAAGCTTTATCAGCTTCATTGTCGTAAGCTTAATGTTGTCCACTCTGCTTATTGCAATAAAATAATTCGCAATTTGCGAAGGAGACAAATCATCTCTCTCAAGGCATTTTACGCGTTCTTCAGTTGAAATATCATTTTCCATAAAACTTATTTCACTGCATATAACTTTCCTTGCTGTCCATCAAAGCGATCGCGATTATGTGGTGTCGTATAATCAATATCTGGACCGTTCGGCACAATGCGCGTTGGATTGATCATATGGTGGCTCTGATAATAATGTTTTTTAATATGGTTCATATTAACAGTTTCAGAGATATTTCCAGTTTGATATATATCTTTCGTATAGTTCCAGAGATTATTATATTCTTTGAGTGTCCTGATATTGCATTTAAAATGCCCGACATAGACAGGGTCAAATCGGACCAAAGTTGTGAATAATCTAATGTCAGCTTCTGTAAGTTTATCACCCGTTAAAAATCTTTGTGTGTCTAACCTTGCCTCAACTTTATCGAGCATAGCAAAAAGCTGAGTGACAGCCTCATTATAGGCATCTTGCTGCGTTGCAAAACCAGATTTATAAACGCCATTATTTATGCCATGATAAATTTCATCATTTATCTGGTTGATTTCCTGCCGCTGCGCCTCTGGGTAGAAGTCTGCATCATTTGCACCAAGCGTGTTAAAAGCGCTATTGAAAAAACGTATAATTTCAGAGGATTCATTTGAAACGATTGTCTCAGTTTTCTTGTCCCATAATATAGGAACAGTCACACGGCCTGTATAATTCGGGTCAGCCTTGGTATATAGCTCATAGGCATAGTTAAAATTATATATTGCATCGCCGCCAATATCATTTTCATCTTTCTGAAAAGTCCAGCCATTTTCTCCCATGAGATAATGCACAACAGAGACATCAATAAAATCCTGTAGGCCTTTAAGCTGCCTAAAAATCAATGTCCTATGCGCCCAGGGGCAAGCATAGCTTACATAAAGGTGATAGCGATTTTTCTCTGCTGGGAAGAATGATTTATTATCTACGCGATCATCCGAAGTGGCACAGAGTATGTTACGAAACTGAGCTTCGGAACGGACAAATTTACCATTTGTCTCATCGGTGGCATACCATTTATCGTGCCATGTCCCATCAATAAGTAATCCCATAAAACCCTCCCAGTTTCCATTATTTATAAAGAAGATTTTACCAGATGCAAATTATTTCTCAGACGACCTTCCGCGCCTTCCAAGTTCTTCACGTAGAATTTTAGCAGCAATTCTCTCGACATTCTCTTCCATCCATTCGCGCAGCATAGGACGTAAAGTCTTTATCGTAAGCATTTCTAACGCATCAGATATTGTCTCATCTTCAACATTACTGCTAGCTATAAGAGAGTGTTGCATTGGTGCTTGACTAGAAATGGCTTGTGCAACCTGAGGTGAATTTTTACTCTCTTTTGCAGGATGAACAGTCTCAGTGAGTTCCATAACGCTATCATCTTCATCAAAACCAGTCATTTTAGAAAAATCATAGCTTTCAGCATGCGATGGCACCATATTTTGCTGTGCGGCGAGGGGAGCTTCATCTTGTTCTTTTTTAAACTTCTTTAGAAAGGCCGGAATATCATCTTCGCCAAAATGGACGGGTTTAAAGTCGATATTTTGATACATCTGCTCCGGTGAGAGGCTGATATCTTTAAGCTCATCAATCATTTGTGTGGCAGCGATATCTCGCTTTGTTTGAAGAGCTTGATTATTTTGCTCTGGCGTATCTATTTTAGTTTCAGGCTTTGGTGTAGATTTTTTATCATCATAAGCCGTAAGGCTCTGTTTGATGTCATTTAAAGTGCGTAATATCGCCGCTGTCTCATCCTCATTTTGCAGCGGACTCTTTTGAGCGACATCATTTTGCGAAGCTGCACGTTGCTCTACTGGACGTGTCATAACATCGCTATCTAAATGTCGCTGTGGTGGCTGCCTATTCAAAGAGCTGCTTGTAGCGCGCACATCAGATGTCAGGTCACTTACGGATGCGTAAGGCACAGTATGATGAGATTGTATGTCTGCACTAAAATCATCATGATTATTTTGACTTAAATTTTGCAATTGTTCTCTGCCAGAGAGAGGTACGCGCATTTTTTGAACAGCCGCACTAGGGTTTGGTTTTGCATTAGATTGTTCCTGAACCGGCGCAGGCTGAGCCATTTTATTATCTTCAGCAATATCATCTGTAGAAATAATTTTGCGGATTGATGATAAAATTTCATCCATGGTCATGTCAGCGCCAACAGGTTTCTGATTCGCTGGATGCTTTATTGGATTATTCATATGTACCTCATATTAAACCCTATGATAGAGCTTATAGTTTTATGACTGATTCGCAATCACATTTCACAAGGATTATAAAATAATGAGGGTTAGTTTTTTGTTAACTGTATCTCTTTTAATCCAGTTGAGGCAGATACTTAAGAGGCAGATACTTAAAATGGGAGTTTAAATCCAGCGGGCAGATTAAGTCCTCCTGTTACTTTTTCCATTTCATTTTGCGCTTGTTCATCAGCACGTTTTTTTGCATCATTGATTGCTGTCATCACAAGATCTTCTAGGATCTCTTTTTCGTCAGTTTTTAAAAGCGATGGATCGATAGATATATTTTTTACAGTCCCCTTTAAGGTCATTGTCACAGAGACCAATCCTGCGCCGGCTGCGCCATCAACAGTGATATTTTCCATTTCCTCCTGGATTTTCTCCATTTTGGCCTGCATTTCCTGAGCCTGCTTAAATAATGCGCCCATATCCCCTAATTTACCAAACATGATCTGTCCTTATATTATGTATTATACGTTACATTATTTATATGCCATTCAGCACATATGAAGTCAAATGACTATTGCCTTGCACCTCACTCGAAAAATATTGACTTTTTAAGGGTTTTGGAGTAATATCTCACTACAAATTGACACTAGTCATGTCCTGCTTCGGCAGGCTAAATAAGGCCCCTTAGGGGCTTTTTCATTTTAAATATGCTGCTTTCTAAATCCTTTACCCTGCTATTGCTGCCACATATATCCCTCACCGCGTCGTGTTATAATAGGTGCCGCCTCTCCTGTAAGGGTTTCAATCTTGCGTCGCAATCTTGCAATCATAACATCAATAGCACGACTATGCGGGTTATGTGCAGCCTCAGGAAAGAATTTCAATGTCATTTCGTGACGTTGAATGGGGATATTCTTATTCTTCATTAAAAATGCGAGCGCTTCGGCCTCGCTTTGAGATAAGGCAATATCCTGATCCTGATAAGATAATAAAGTATCTACAAGATTAAGCCTGTAATCACCTAAGATGATCTCTCTCGCATTTTTATTTTGTGGAAGAGCTGAATAATCTCTGGAATGTTCCGCGCGCCTTAAAAGCGCAGCAATGCGCACCAAGAGCTCGTCAGGCTCAAAGGGTTTGATCAAATAATCATCTGCACCTTGTTTTATCCCTTCTATGCGCTGATGCGTTTCAACGCCCGCAGACACCATCATTATAGGTATATATTTATGAAAGAATGTCTCTGCATTGCGAATTTTATGCGCTAATTCATTCCCTGAAACTTCTGGCATCATGACATCTGTTATAATCGCATCGAAAATAAAATAGCGCGCCGCTTGCTCGGCCTCATATGCAGAATGTGCAATAGAGACCTCATAATGCGCACGCCTTAAAAGACGCGCCATCAATGCACATATGCGCTCATCATCATCGATAACTAAAATATGTTTCACTTGCCTTGTCCTGTTTATTCATGTCCGCACCGCATCTTGACAGTATAGAGTTTTTTAGATAGCTACTAAAGACTTAAAATACTCTAATTAAGGCTCTTGTGGAATGGCTGATATTATCCCCTTTGATGATCGCGATGGGTTAATCTGGCATAATGGCGCGTTTATACCGTGGCGTGATGCAAAACTTCATGTGCTCAGTCATGGGCTGCATTATGCAAGCTGTGTCTTTGAAGGAGAGCGCGCTTATGATGGAAAAATCTTCAAAAGCGCGGCCCACACTGATCGACTATTTAAATCCGCCGAAATCCTCGATATGGCTTTACCATACTCAAAAGAGGAGCTCGGGAAGGTCAAACAAGAGCTCTTAGATAAGCAAGATCTTAAAAATGCATATGTGCGTGCCTTTGCATGGCGAGGCTCTGAGATGATGGCTGTATCGGCTCAACAGACGAAAATTCATCTTGCTGTCGCGGCATGGGATTGGCCAAGCTATTTCTCATTAGAACAAAAGAAAAAAGGTATAAAGCTCGATATAGCAGAGTGGAAGCGTCCTTCGCCAGAATCTGCGCCTTATCAAGCCAAAGCCGCTGGGTTATATATGATTTGTACTTTGTCGAAACATAAAGCCGAGCGTCAGGGCTACGCAGATGCTCTCATGCCGGATTATCGGGGATATATCTCTGAGGCCACAGGGGCAAATATCTTTTTTGTCAAAGATGGAGCACTCCATACGCCAAAGCCAGATTGTTTTTTAAATGGTATCACGCGGCAAACAGTCATAGAACTGGCAGAAGCCAAAGGCATCCCTGTCATTGAGCGTCATATGACCTTCGAAGAGCTTCCTGATTTTGAACAATGTTTTCTAACCGGTTCTGCCGCAGAGATTACACCAGTCTCAGAAATAAAGGGGCAGAAATATCAGGTTGGCCCATTGGTGCTTGATCTCTGTGAAGCTTATGATCAGCTGGTAAGAAGCTAACCTTATGCAAACTGTTAATGACATTCGTAAAGCTTTCTTAGATTTTTTTGCCAGAAATGGACATAAAATTGTTCCCTCTGCGCCATTGGTTCCGCAAGATGATCCAACGCTTCTTTTTGTAAATGCTGGTATGGTGCCGTTTAAAAACCGTTTTACAGGTCTTGAAAAGGGGGATTATACACGCGCAACCTCATCACAAAAATGTGTGCGGGCAGGGGGCAAGCATAATGATCTCGATAATGTAGGATATACAGCACGACATCATACATTTTTCGAAATGTTAGGTAATTTTTCTTTTGGAGATTATTTTAAAGAGGACGCTATTGCTCTTGCATGGGATATGGTGACGAAAGAATTTAGCCTGCCGAAAGATCGCTTGCTTATCACCATATATAAAGACGATGAAGATGCCGCGAAAATCTGGAAAAAGGTTGCTGGCCTGAGTGATGATAAGATTATTCGCATTGGAACGTCGGATAATTTCTGGTCGATGGGCGATACGGGACCTTGTGGTCCATGTTCGGAGATTTTCTTTGATCATGGCGCGCATATTGCCGGTGGTCCGCCCGGCTCTCCGGATGAGGATGGAGATCGTTTCATCGAGATATGGAACTTGGTGTTCATGCAATATAATCAGAATAAGGATGGATCGCGTGTCGATTTGCCTGCTCCTTCGATTGATACAGGTATGGGGCTTGAGCGCATGGCGGCCTTATTGCAGGGAAAGCATGATAATTATGAAACGGATTTGATGCGTTCACTGATTGAAAGTTCTGCATCTTTAAGTCAAACTGAACCAGATGGAGATTTCCATTTTTCCCATCGTATTTTAGCAGACCATCTGCGTAGTTCTTGTTTTTTGATGGCTGATGGTGTCCTTCCCTCAAATGAAGGGCGCGGTTATGTTCTGCGTCGTATTATGCGCAGAGCTATGCGTCATGCGCATATATTGGGGCATGAAGGGCCTTTTATGCATAAATTGGTGCCATCTCTTATCACAAAAATGGGCAAAGCTTATCCTGATCTTGTGAGAGCAGAGTCTCTTTTGACTGAAAATTTCAAACTTGAAGAGACAGCATTTTTGAAAACATTATCTCGCGGGCTCGATTTACTGGAGGACGCAACCCGTACTTTAGAGGCCGGAGATATTCTTGATGGTCATATAGCTTTCAAGCTTTATGACACATATGGTTTTCCATTTGATCTGACTGAAGATATTTTACGCAGCAAAAATATGCGCGTCGATCAGGCTTCTTTTGATGCAGCCATGGCTGAGCAAAAACAGAAAGCGCGCGCATCATGGACAGGCGGAGATCAGGAAAATTCTGATAAAATTTGGTTTGATTTGAAAAATAAAGATATTGTCTCTGAGTTTGTTGGATATGAGCAGCATCAGACCAAAGCAGAGATTATTGCCATGGCTCAAAATGACAAAGCCATTCAATCCGCGAAGGCTGGTGATGATATCGAAATAGTTCTGGATGTGACACCATTTTATGCTGAAAGTGGCGGACAATGTGGTGATACGGGGCAGATTATTGGTGATGATTTTAAAATATCTGTTTCTGATACACAGAAAAAAATCGGGCAATATCATGTTTCTATCGGAACGGTAGAAGAGGGGCAGGTGCAAATTGGTGCAAAAGTATCTGCTGAGATTGCGGAGATAGAACGCGCTAAAATCCGCGCCAATCATTCTGCGACACATTTATTGCATGAGGCCCTCAGGCGCACTGTCGGAGACGTCGTGACGCAGAAGGGCTCACAGGTGACAGCGCAAAATCTACGTTTTGATTTTAGTGCGCCAAAGCCTTTAACACCGCAGCAAATTCGTACGGTTGAAGATGAAGTCAATCAGGTCATTCGAGAAAATACCGAGGTTTATACAGAAATACTGACCCAAGATGAGGCCAAGACACGTGGAGCTCTCGCGCTTTTCGGTGAGAAATATGGCGATAAAGTCCGTGTTATATTTATGGGCACGCGTAAATCTGAGGAAAGACCTTTTTCAGTTGAGCTCTGCGGAGGCACACATGTTATGGCCCTAGGAGATATTGGACTTTGTGTTATCACTTCAGAAAGCGGTGTGTCTTCAGGGGTAAGGCGCATTGAGGCTCTTACTGGGCAGGCAGCTCTTAATCATATAAATAAGTCGCGTGATTTAACGGATAGCTTATCTGCTTTCTTTAAAATATCCTCTGATCAGCTAGAAAAACGCGTGATGAGTCTTTCTGATGAGAAAAAGCTTCTTGAAAAGCAAGTCTCTGAGCTTAAGCAAATTATTGCTCTTGGCGGAGGCGGGAATAGCACATCAGAGGCAGAAGATATTAACGGTGTCAAATTTGTTGGTAAAATTCTACAAGATATTTCACCTAAAGACCTCGCGCCATTGATAGATGCGGAAAAGCAAAAAATTGGCTCTGGCGTGATTATTTTGATCGCGATTAACGGCCCTAAGGCCGGTATTGCTGTTGGTGTCACGGAAGATATGACGAAGAGTTATCATGCTGTTGAGCTGGTAAAAATTGCCTCAGCGACACTTGGTGGAAAAGGTGGGGGAGGGCGCCCTGATTTCGCCCAGGCTGGTGGATCAGATATCTCCGCAGCAGAAAAGGCTATTGCTGATGTTAGAGCTCAGATTTAGAATTTTTTCTTGAAAACACCCTATTTAGCTATAT
>JBCCNR010000062.1:0-8282 GCA_039025725.1 Pseudomonadota bacterium
AAAAAAATTATGTATTATATAAATATGAAAGAAACAACAATAAAATATAAAGACAACAAAGCTAATAATAAGAGAAGCTGTAATTGTGATGATATCCCTTTATGGGATATCATGTCTGTATCCATCGAAAAAGAGGAAATCCCCAAAGAGGCTGTCATTATTCATAAGGCTCATCCAAAAAGGTTTAAACGATCCAGGTCGCAGGCAAGTTATATCATGAACGAAGAAGGCCTTGATCAGGATCATGTTGATAGTGGTGTACTTGCCATAGGCTCTGAGATTGCTGAAATTACCATAGAAACTGTTATTGTATTATCGGCCAACTTAATGAATGCTTCGGTTGCTGCGCAGAGTAAACCATATATTACTGCTGTTGGTGCCGCTCTTGATACTGCGCAAACATATCGCTTTCATTAAAATATCGAGACACTTAAGCCAGTGATAATTTTGGCAAAATCTGTACCTATTTCGTAAGGGCCTGCTTTATGGTTACCATCACGAGGTAAGGTGTCTGAAAATATCAACGATAACAAGATTTAACTGTTGCGCTCTTTGGCTATTACAAGCATATTCTATCTTTTTTATAAATGCTTTATTCTTACATATTATATGGCTGGCTCTGCGCAAAAAAAGACTGACTATAAAGACCCCCAATATACAGGGCTGGCAAGTCTCGTTCAGGAGGCTTTGGAGGGATATTTCAATGCCCATGATGGAGCTATGCCGCCAGTGGGTTTATATGACCGGGTCCTTAATGAAATTGAAAGACCCCTCATATCAATATGTTTGGAATATACAGATGGAAATTGCCTCCGCGCCGCAGAGCTTCTGGGCATAAGCCGGAATACTTTAAGCAAAAAGATTAAGCAACTTGGTTTGAAGTGAGGTTCAAAAGATATTATGTTTCGCTCTCATTCCAAATCAAATAAAAGTTCACATAAGCGTTATTCTCACCTAGCAGGGATGTTTTTTCGGGAAAAGAAATATTTTCTCCCCTGTAGTCTGGCGATTATTAATGCTGTTATCACTTATGCAGCGCTTACGAGCGATGACTTAGCCTATCTCTTCAACAACCCCTATGGTTTTAAGATTTTATTTTTCCTGAATGGGTTTTTCATTCTGCTTTTGCTGGGGCTTATCTTAGGCAATATTTTTGGTCTGCGGAAAAAGACTAAAACCCATCCGGATGGGTCTCGTTTTCGCTACCGCCTTGTTGTAGTGTTTACATTGGCGGCTTTGTTGCCGGCCTTAATGGTTGCAGCTTTTTCGGCCGTGACATTTAAAAAAGCTGCTGATGGCTGGTTTGAGGCTGGCGTTGAGAATGCAATTTACAATGCCGAAGCTGTCTCAGAAGCTTATATTGAAGAACATAACAGCAATATTAAAGCAGATTCTTTTGCGACCTTATCTGATTTAAAGGGCATATTGTCGCAGCGCTCTTTTGCTGTTCAGGATCTTTTAAAGCAAATGCGTTTTCAGCTTCTCCTCAGAGACCTTGAGCAACTTATTTTATATAATGAAAATGGGCAGATCATTGTTTTTGTGCAGTCTCCGCGGATAAAGGTCAGAAAGCCACCATCGCAATTACCGATGAATGACATTTTACAAATTAAGCGTGATTTTCCTCTGACGGCTTTAGATCGTGATTTGATGCATGTTTATGCTCTGCTTCCTTTGAATGTGAGTGGACGTAAATTTATTCTGCGCACGGATAGGCGTGTGAATGCGAAGGCTGTTGAATTTCAGAAGAAAACTCAAAATGCAGTTGGCACTTATGATATTTTAAAATCTCGCAAACGTGCGGCAGAGCTTGGATTTGCACTGATATATATATCTTTTGGTTTGGCTGCGGTGACTTTTATGGTCTATGCAGGGATGTTTTTTGCAACGCAGATGACGCGACCACTTGAGAAGCTCACACGCACGGTACAGCTTCTGGAGCGCGGAGATCCGCATGCACGTATGCCAGAGCCAAAATATCAACATGACGAGATTGACCGTCTTATTGTTGCTTTTAACCGTATGGCCACTACACTTGCAGAGCGCGAAGATGAGCTTATTGAGTCAAATAAAAGATTAAATGCGCGGCGGCGCTTGAATGAGGCTGTGTTGGCTGGTGTTTCATCGGGTGTGATTGGGATCAGCCGTGAGGGCAGTATTCGTCTTATCAATGATAGTGCAGCCAAAATTTTGAATATTTCTTATGATTTGGGGCATCTTAAAGAGATCTCGGCTGAATTTTACACACAAACCAAGTTATTTTTGGATGATGAGAGCAAGGTTCCTGAGTTTGATTATACTTACACAACGCCGCAGGGAGAGGCGCGTTATCTGCATGTTAAATTATCTGCGTGTAATGTTGTGACGGCGTCGCAAGAGCGTCAGATTGATATTGTTATAACATTTGATGATGTCACGGAGCTTGTGAAGGCGCAATCCATGGCAGCCTGGCGAGATGTTGCACGGCGTATTGCGCATGAAATTAAAAATCCATTGACGCCAATCAGTTTGTCTGTTGAGCGCATTAAGCGCAAATGGGGGAAAAATATAGTTGAGAGTAAGGATTTATTTGACGAATGTACAGATACTATTTTACGACAGGTTGATCACATTCGGCAGACAGCGGATTCTTTTTCGGGTTTTGCAAAGACACCAACGCCGATCAAATGCGATTTGAATGTCGTACAAATATTAAGAGATGTTATATTTCTTGAGCAAATGCGCTGCCCTGAGGTGACTTATCTTTTAGAGGCAGATGAAAATGTGGTGACGATCTGTGCCGATGAGCGTTTATTGTCGCAGGCCATTATAAATATTATGAAAAATTCTGCTGAAGCGATTAAACAGTCAGGCTGTGAGCGAGGTGAGATTTTAGCTGAGATTCATGTGCAGAAGAATCAGTGTCATATTCAGATCAGAGATAATGGCACTGGATTGCCGGAGCATATTCCGTCATATAAATTATTTGAGCCTTATGTCACTGAGCGTGAGGAGGGGACAGGTCTTGGCTTAGCGATTACGGCGAAGATAATTACTGATCATGGGGGGCGTATATCCTTAGCGCCGCGTCAGGATGCTAGGGGTGCTGTGACGACACTTATCTTGCCACTTGTTGCTGATAAAGAGATGTTGGTTTCTGAAACTCTTGAAGATAAAGAGATTATGGTTTAATGAAGAGAAGAGCGTAAAAAATAACAGCATGCGATATAAATAATCACTTAGGGGTTGGAATATGGATGATATTATCATTGTAGATGATGAAAAAGATATTCGTAGCCTCTTATCCGGTATTCTTGAGGATGAGGGATATAGCACCAGAAGTGCGGCGGATTCAGATGGATTTTTTACTCTTTTACGGGAACGCATTCCTTCACTGATTTTATTAGATATCTGGCTGAAGCGCAGTGTGATGGATGGCATGGAAATTCTTTTGAAAATGCGTCAATCCTATGCGGATATTCCGATTATTATGATTTCGGGGCATGGTACGGTTGAAACTGCTGTTCGTGCTATGCAGTCTGGTGCTTATAATTTTTTAGAAAAGCCGATTAAGATAGATCATCTTTTACTGCTTGTTTCGAGGGCGCTTGAGGCCAGACGGATTTCTCAGGAGCATAAGATATTTGTTGATAAATTGGTGCATGATCCGATTGAGCTTCAGGGGGAGTCGCAGGCGATACAAGCTATTCGCGCTTTGGCGTTGAAGCATGCGCCAAATAATAGTCGTATTTTGATGACAGGAGAGGCCGGAACTGGCAAACAAACGCTTGCAAAGTTTATCCATGATAATTCTTTGCGATCGAAGGGTGCTTTTCTTGCGGTATCTTTTAAAAATAAAACACAGGATCAGATTGAAATTGAGCTCTTTGGAGCCAGTGAGATGAATGATCCTAATATGCCATGTCAGGCTGGCGCATTGGAGAAAGCGCATAATGGTACAGTCTTTATGGATGGCATTGAGCATCTTTCAAAATCAACGCAGCAAAAATTGACAAAGTTCCTCGTTGAGAAGCAATATGCGCGTATTATGGCGCCGCAGAAAACGGTGCAATGTGATGTGCGTGTGATTGCATCATGTCATATTTCTCCTGAAGAAGCCTGTGCAGAGGGTCTCTTAACGAGTGATTTTTTTCAGCGTTTAAATGTTGTGCGATTAAACATGCCGTCCTTACGCGAGCGCCGTGAAGATTTGACTTTATTGATTGGCAATATCTCATCTGAGATTGCTGCTTTACATGATCTTAAAGCCCCAGAATTTCTCGATGAGGCTATGATTGCTTTACAGATTTATGACTGGCCGGGCAATATCAGACAATTACGCAATGTCATTGAGCATATTGTGATTATGGCAAATGATAATGATGATGCCCCTATATCGGTTGCGGATTTGCCGCATGAATTGCGTGATACTGTTCCGCCTATTGGGGGGAATCAGCAGACAAATTATATGAATCTGTCTTTGCGAGAGGCGCGTGAAATTTTTGAGCGCGAATATCTTCTTGCGCAATTGTCTCGTTTTAAGAGCAATGTGTCCAAGACAGCACAATTTATTGGTATGGAGCGCTCGGCATTGCATAGGAAATTGCGTGGATTGGGGATTGCCGGGCGTTATGCGTCGCAATTTGAAGATGCAGACTCATAAAAGAGAGGTCTGATTTATGTCTTCATATCTTGCTTATGTGGATGGTCGCTTTGTGCCGATGCCTTATGCAAAAACACATATTACTGATCGCGGCTATCAATTTGCGGATGCAGCTTATGAAGTGGTGACTTATATAAATGGAATAGCGCTTGATATGGATGCGCATCTGGTGCGTTTACATAGAACATTAGATGCCATGAAGATAAATTTCAAAATGTCTGACAGGGCTTTAAAGATTGTCATGCGCACCTTACTAGAGCGCAATAATATTCAAACAGGGTCGGTTTATTTACAGATTTCCCGGGGCGTTGCGCCGCGAGCACATATTTATCCGGATGATATGGTGCCAACGGTCGTGATGACATGCGCACGATTGACGCAAAAAGCACTTTATAAGAATGCGCATGTTCCGCTGAAAGTCAAAACCATGGCTGATAAGCGTCATTTACATTGCGACCTGAAAACAGTTGGTTTGATGCCGAATATTCTCGCGTTACGCCTTGCAAGAGAAGAAGGCTTTGATGATGCTATTTTCATTGATGATAAGGGGCATATTACCGAGGGGACTTCCTGGAATTTCTGGTGTGTCAGTCAGGATAATATCATCAAAACACGATTTTTAGATGAGCGTATTTTGCATGGTATTACGCGGCAGACCCTTCTAGGTTGTGCAAAAGATAAAGGATATGATGTTGTTGAGGGCGCAATATCTTATGAAGAGCTCAAAACTGCGAAAGAGGCTTTTGCAACAAGTGCAACAAAATTTGTCAGGTCAATTTCTGTGATTGATGATATTATTTTGCCTGCATCTTACCCTATTGCGGATAGTTTACGAGACGCTTATATGCAGGTTTTTTTTGGAGAAAATATTCCATTTGAGGGCCTTAATGACTAAGAAGAAGGCTTCACGTAAAAAGGGTGGCATCAAAGAGCCTGATATTTTTCCGGAAAGTGATGATTTTACGCTTGGGACACATCCGCGCAAAAAGCTTGGTCTGGTTGGGCATCAAAAGACCGCTGAGATTTTAACACATTCTTTTACATCCGGGCGTCCACCGCAGGTTATTTTGTTGACTGGTCCGCAAGGCATCGGCAAGGCAACATTAACATATCATTTTATTCGGGCTTTTGAGCGGCATGGGCAAAATATGACTGTTGATGATATTTATACCCAGCCGGAGGATGATATTTACAGACATATTGCTCATCTTGGGACTGGCAATCTTAAAATATTACGCCGGGGCTTTAATGAAAAGACTGGTAAATTTTACAGTGCAATTCGCATGGATGATGTGAAGGCTCTGAAGTCATTTTTTACACTTGCTGCACATAATGACGGATATCGATATTGTGTCATTGATTCTGTTGACGATATGGTGCACGGGGCTGATTCAGTCCCGAATGCTTTATTGAAAACATTAGAGGAGCCTCCTGCAAAGACGATTTTCTTTTTACTGGCCCATAATGAGGGGAGTATTCTTCCGACAATACGCTCTCGTGCGAGTCATTATAAGTTGTGTCCTCCTACTGAAACAGAGCTTGGGCATATTATGCAGGATATTTCCTCTTTTCGTCAGCTTGACACTGATAGGCAGGCTAAGGTCTTATCAGAGGCTGCGGGGTCGGTGCGTCGTGTTTTGGCGTTAACAGAGCCAATCTGGATTGATCTTTCGAAGTCTGTTAAGACAGTTCTTCTGAGATCTGTGGCAGCAGAGCGGGTGATAAATATACGTAAAATGCGTGAGAAATTTTTTGATGGCACCGAAGCATCACTTTTATTACAGCTTATGCATATGATTTTTTGTCAGGCTATTGTGGCTTTCATGCGGCATACTGTTAAAAATAGTCCGAGATCGCAGCATATTTTTTATCAGACAGAGCTTTTTGATAAGTTCAATGGTCTTTTTATCATGGCTGATGAATATAATATTGCGCCGGCGGAAACATTTGAAACGGCTTTACATTTGATAAGATATTATCAATATCAAACGTCACATTTAAAATGAGGTTTTATGGCGGTTGATAGTCACTGTCACCTTGATTATGAGCAATTTGACGCTGACCGTGCGGAGGTCATGCAGCGTGCCAGAGAAGCTGGCATAGACTATATGATGACGATAGGCGTTGAGCTTTCAAAGATGCCGGGTGTTGTTGCTATTGCGGAAGGGTCTGACAGGATTTTTGCGACAGCAGGAATACACCCACATGAGGCTGACCATGCGCCTGAAGATACCGCACAGCAATTGCGTGAGCTTGTAGGGCATCCAAAGATTGTTGGCATCGGTGAGACTGGTCTGGATTATTATTATGGGCACTCAGAGCGAGATAAGCAGATAAAGTCCTTTCAAACACATATAGAGGTTGCGCAGGAAAGCGGTTTGCCGATTATTGTGCATACGCGTGATGCGGAGGAAGATACTATCACCATAATACGGGATATGATGGCGCAGAAACCATTTCCTTTTTTGATACATTGTTTTTCGGGAACGCAATATCTTGCTGAAGAGTCTCTAAAATTGGGAGGATATATTTCAATTTCTGGCATCGTAACCTTTAAAAAAGCCGAGGAATTGCGTGAAGTTGTTAAAACCATTCCCAATGCGCGCCTGATGGTTGAAACGGATGCACCTTATTTAGCACCGATGCCGCATCGAGGGAAAAGAAATGAGCCTGCTTTTACACGTTTGACTCTTGAAAAGGTTGCGGAGATTAAGCAAATAGATGTATCAGAGATGGATCGTATCACAACGCAAAATTATTTTGACCTTTTTACCAAGGCAAAACATCTTACACTTCAAACATAATATGAGAGACAGACAGGCGAAGGCAATCATTTTAGGATGTGGCTCATCGGGGGGAGTGCCGCGTGTGGATGGCTATTGGGGCAATTGTAACCCTGAAAATCCTAAAAATCGTCGTTCCAGATGCTCACTTTATTTCACTGTTGATGATAAAAATATTATTATTGATACTTCTCCGGATATGCGGATGCATGTGCTGCGTGAGGGGATCACGACTTTAGATGGAGTGCTTTTTACCCATGATCATGCGGATCAATGTCATGGGATTGATGATGTGCGTGCTTTTACATTTTTAAGAAGCGCGACTATTCCGGCTTATGCAGATGCTGAAACAGCACAGGTTTTAGACACACGGTTTAATTATATTTTTCATGGAAAGCCTAATAGTGGTTATCCGCCAATTATGCGCATGACAGTTGCGGATGATCTTTTTCATATGCAGGAAATTGACGCTGATATTTACAGCTTTAAATGTCCGCATGGATCAATCACGGCCCGTGGATTTGTCATTGGGGATATGGCTTATTCTCCTGATGTGCATCATATTGAGCAAAAAGAGCTCAACTTTCTCAAAGCGCAAAAGCTTGATATGTGGGTTGTGGATTGTTTAAGATATACACCACATACGACACATGCACATTTTGACCTGGTTATGGAGTGGCTGGATTATGTTGCCCCAGAGAGAATGATCCTGACAAATCTACATTTTGATCTGGATTATGACATATTGACCAGTAAGTTACCGCAAAATGTTGAAGCAGCCTATGATGGCATGAGATTTGGCTTTAAAATTTAGGACTTACGCGAAATAGCAAAAAACGTTCACTGAGCAATCCCTG
>JBCCNR010000063.1:0-8203 GCA_039025725.1 Pseudomonadota bacterium
GTAAGAAATAAAGGAATTTTCTCTGCAATATGGTCACAAATATTCTGAATATGTGGATGATCTGCTTTTTTAAAGTCTCCTAAAACCCATGGCGTCACGAGGTCTTTGTCACCTGGATGCCCAATTCCAATACGAATACGATGATAATTTTTGCCAATATGTGCATCCAAGGATTTAAGACCATTATGCCCACCGGCTCCGCCGCCTTGTTTAACTTTTATGGTAAATGGCGGAATATCTAGCTCATCATGCAAAATAATGACATTTTCCGGGGGGATTTTATAAAAAGAGCATAATGCCGCCGCCGCAACACCCGACTTATTCATATAAGTCAGTGGCTTTAAAAGATGAATTTTATGCCCCTCAATCGTGGCAGTATGGTAAATGCTGTGATATTTTTGCGATGCTGTATCAGTGGAATAACGTCTGATAATCTCATCAACCGCCATAAAACCGATATTATGGCGATTATTTTCATATTCTTTGCCGGGATTGCCTAGGCCAATAATACAATACATATCTGTCACATTAATAATATGTGAACATGCTCAAGCTTCTAAAAATCAAGCCACACGTAAAAAATCAACATGGATTGGAACATGCTTAACAGGATGCAGCTGAATATCCTGTGATTTAACCTTATGGACAGTTCCAGCCACATCAAGGTTAATTTCAGCCTGCTTAAAGCCACCCTTATTTAAATATTTTAGTAAAGTGTTAAACTCAACTGAGATAGATATTGGGGCTTTGCCTTGGCCATAAATTACAGCAGGAACAAGCCCTGCTTTACGTGCCTTACGCGCTGCCCCCTTACCTGCGGCGTCGCGCTCTGTGGCGCTGAGATCGATAGTTTTTGTCATAATAAAGCTCTATTTTATGAAATATATAGGACATCAGGTCACCTCCAGGGGTGTGACCGATGCGGTTTTTTACATAGTTTTATAGAAAAATTCAAGTCTCTATTCACCCGAGCTTTGCCAAAAATGGAAAAGTCTCAATGAGAAAAGTTCCAAAATGCTGTAAACTTCCGGTAAAAATAAAGATACCTGTTAATAAAAGGAGTACTCCGGCGATTTTTTCAATCAATCCAAGGTGGCGTTTTATGTGGTTTGATTTCTTTTGGAACATTCCAAGGCTCATGGCTGCAATCAAAAATGGTATGCCCAGCCCAGCCGAATAGAGAGATAAGAGCGCCATACCTTCTGTTATGGTTTCCTGCTGCGAAGCAAGCAACAACACTGATGTAAGAATAGGGCCAATGCAGGGCGTCCAGCCCAGTCCAAATGCCATACCTAATAGGAAAGGCGTCACAAGTGATTGAACTTCGTTAATATTTGCGCCCAAACGTAGCTCTCGATATAAAAATGTCAGCTTGAATGCTCCAATCATGTGAAGGCCGAAAACTATAATTAAAATACCCGCAATTTGTGTGAGAAGCACCTGGTAGCTTTTAAGGAGCGGTGCTATGCCAGAGGCTCCGGCGCCAAGGATAATAAAAATAAGCGAAAAGCCTGCAACAAATAAAATGGAGGATGAAATGAGTTTTGTCTTAATAAGGGGCGTGTTTTGTTCAGCATCCTCAATGCGGATACCAGCGATAAAAGACAAATATCCCGGGACAAGCGGCAGAACACAGGGGGAGAGAAAGCTCAAAAACCCTGCCAAAAAAGAAATAATATAAGGAAATTCCTGAAATGCGGTTGTGTCGAACAAGAAGAGTGCCTTTAAATAAGGGTTATATATGTATTAGACTTCATATAATCTTAAAAGTTACACAAAATCAGTCGATAATTTCATAGGCAAGCCAACCTGATCCATAGACCCCTTGGGCAATGAAGCAATAGCTTTGATCATGCGCCCCTCGCGTCCTAATATGGCATCGGCATGCTCAATTAACTTTGTGTTCGGGTGCGCATGAGGAATTTTCGCTCGTAAATATTGCGCGATTTCCAGCTCTCGGCCTTCATAATGTAAATTCAGCATAATATAAGCCGCCGCTGTTGATCGCGATACGCCCATAAGGCAGTGTATCAAAATATTGTGCTGCCAGTCATGTCGCAATAAAAAATCTATTAACATCATCATATGCTCTCTCCCCGGTGGGGTGAGGCCTGTTTTGCTCTCAGAGACATCATTTAGTTGTAAAATAAGATGATTATGCTCTTTATAGCCTCTAAAGCGCGGAGGCTTTTGTTTAGGATCAATAAAGCTCACAATAGAAGCTGGCGCATGATCTGCAACCAGAATAGGTGCGGCCTGAAGAGAGCTGACATATATATCCATATGGTCAAGCCACCAGCGCATTTGTAATAAAATCATCAATGCGCCCACAAGCCTGCCCATCACCATAAGGGTTATGTGCGGCTGACATTTTCCTGTAATTATCCTCATTATATAAAAGAGATTTGGCTGCTTCCACAATATTGCCTCTATCTGTGCCGACAAGTTTCACTGTGCCAGCAGTGACGGCCTCCGGACGTTCAGTTGTGTCGCGTGTCACAAGCACAGGCTTACCAAGTGATGGCGCTTCTTCCTGAATGCCACCAGAATCTGTAATAATAATATTGCTACGATCCATAAGATATATAAAGGGAAGATAATCCTGTGGCTCCGTGAGCATGATATTCTCAAAGCCATCTAAAATGCGCAAAACTGTCTGCTGGACATTAGGATTAAGATGCACAGGATAAAGAATCTCTATATTTTTATCCGTCGCAATATCCGTTAAAGCCTGACAGACACGCTCAAGACCGCCATCAAAATTTTCTCTGCGATGTCCTGTTACAAGAATGAGTTTTTTGCTCGGATCAAGATAAGAAAATTTCTGTTTTAAATCATTTTGCAGCGCTTCATCTGTCTTTATCTTATCTCGCATATAATAAAGTGCATCAATGACCGTATTGCCCGTTACAATAATATTTTCTGTGGGAATATTCTCTTGTAACAGATTTTTTTGCGATATCTCTGTCGGAGCAAAATGATATTTGGCCAGCTGCCCAATAAGCTTTCTGTTCATTTCCTCTGGCCATGGTGACATAATATTGCCTGTGCGCAATCCTGCCTCAATGTGACCAACAGCTATCTTATGATAAAAAGCCGATAAGGCAGCCGCAACACCAGTTGTCACATCGCCATGCACAAGCATAAGATCAAATGTTTCTTGAGATAAAATCTGTCCCATACCCTCAAGAATACGAGCTGTCAGCATCTCAAGTGATTGTCCGGCGGTCATCACATTTAAATCATAATCCGCTTTTAAATCAAAAACCTCTAGAACCTGATCCAACATATCCCGATGCTGTCCAGTCACACATAATGTCACCTTAAACTGATCATTTTCACGTAATTTATGCACCAATGGTGCCATTTTAATGGCCTCTGGTCGCGTGCCAAACACAATAAGAATTTTTAAAGGCTTGTTTGACGTCACAAAAAGAAATCCCACAAAGACTTCTCTTCTTGCTCCGTGATCTCACCCGGAGCAAATTCAGGCTGAACCTGACTCATGATTTTATAGGCATCATGGTACCACTGACTATCAGGATAATTATGGCCCAATAATATCGCAGCTTTACGAGCCGGCGCATCAAGCCCCAAAATCAAATAGCCCTCAACAAGCCGATAAAGCGCCTCCTGAACATGAACAGTTGTCTGATGTTTGCGCACAACAACTTTAAAACGGTTAATCGCCGCAGGAACCTGATCTTGTGAGAGATAAAAGCGTCCAACCTGCATTTCTTTTGCCGCAAGTTGATCATTCACAAAATCAAGCTTAATCCGTGCATCTATCGCATATTCAGAAGCCGGATAACGTCCAATCAATTCACGCAAATATTTGCGTGATTGCTCGGCGAAGCTCTGGTCACGTCTGGGATCAGATATGCGATTATAGTGACTCATGGCAATCAGATGCAGGGCATAATCTGAATTTTTTGCACCGGGATAGAGCTCAAGATAACGCTCAGCGGTCATGGCTGCTTCTTCATAATCTTCTGTTTCAAACTGCGCATAAGCTGTCTTCAACAAACCATCTTTTGTATGTTTAGAATATGGAAATTCCTGTTCTAACGTTGTGAAGAGCTCTGCTGCGTCCTTATAAGCCCCTTTTTCATAAGCTGCCTGAGCCTGGTCATAGATTTCATCCGGGGTTTGAGGTTTCTCATCTGCTGTACTGCTGCACCCTGCAAGAAGAACTATAAAAAGGAAAAGAGAATTTTTAAATATGCGTTTCATTATGTAACCTTAATTTCGCGCAGTTTATCAAAAATTATGCTTAAGCCAATGAATAATTTTTTTAAATTTTGGCCCTTCAAAATCATAGCTGCGTTTGAAAAGTTTTTCCGGTGGAATTTCTTCGGGTTGTAAAATTGCATAGCTCAGTAAGCCAGATAAAACAGAGTAAGCTGGCCCAGACATGGATTGTGGCATACCGTTTAAACGAAGAGGACAAGCAATACGCGTTTTTTGTTGCAGCATCTGCTTCACCAGAGCATCAAAGCCAGCAAGCTGCGCGGTTCCTCCAGTTAGCACTAATTTATAGTGCGACAGGACTAAGCCAGTTTTGCGTAAACGGTCATAAATTGTCTCGATGATTTCTTCTGTCCTGAGGCGAATGACTTTCACCAGCTCAGAGCGCGAAATTGTCTCAAAAGTCGGGGAATTAAAATTCTCACCAATCACAGGTAACTGCACATGGTCATGCTCAGTGCCGTAAATCTGGCAAGTGCCTTTCTCGCATTTAAGATATTCAGCAGATGCCATAGGGGTAGAGAAATATTGTGAAATGTCTCTGGTGATATGATTTCCACCAATCTTTAGAACATCTGCGAAAATAAGACGGTCATCCTTATAAACAGCAACCGAACTTGTATCCGCACCAATATCTACACATACCGCACCAATTTTCATCTCAGAAGGCACAAGACTCCCTAAAGCCGAAGCATAGGGAGAAATTGCGCGTCCTCCGATTTCGGCTAAATTTTTTTCAATACAAAGACCCAAATTGCGCAGGGGCATAAGCTGCGCCGTGATCGCCATCATGCGCATTTCAAGACGTGTTGCGCGCATTCCAACCGGATCAGAAACAGGATCGCCATCATTGATGAGATATTTTAAGGGAATAGCATGCATGATATAATCATGCTCGTCGTAAATGTCTGAAATGGCTTCGCCAAAAAGGCGGTCCATATCATCCTCATCAATCACACCATCTGTGGCGATATGATTGACTGTATAATGCGCTTTGGCTTCCCCAGCGGAGCTATTGATCCAGACGCGATCTATTGGTGCGTTCATCTCAATTTCAGCATTTTCAATGACGGTACCAACAATATTCTCGGCAACATTCATATCATTGATTGCGCCATGACGAATACCACGTGAAGGCATCTCTGAAGAGGCCACAATAGATATATGAGATAATCTTTCTTCTTTCGGGATAGTTTTAATATCCAGCGGAACCTGCGCAACAAAACATGATACTTTGAAAGACCCAATATCCAAAGCCGCGATATAACGCGATTTACGAGAAGGCATATAATTCCTTACATCTTTACAATATAAATTTAAGTATCCTGACCGGCTTGCGCTTTTTGAAAAAGTCGTAACGCGTCATCATCAGCTTTACGTAAAAAAGTTTTTGTTGGTATCCTGAGATCAATAGCACGAATATGTTTATCCAAAATACCATATTTTGTATGTAATGAAGCGAGTTTCTCAAGCGAAGCCCTAGGATTATGCTCAGAGAGATTCACACTTATATTATTATGCATCAATAAATTCCAGCGTCGATTGCCCACGCGATAAGCAGATTTTACACCACGAAATAAATCAGCAAAATCATTCATCATCATCACATATTCACGCACATGTCTGTTGGCATCTGATCCCACCACCCATGGAAGATAATCATAGCGCTCAAGATTCTGATTGGTGATGATATTTCCATATTCATCAATAAGGTGGAAATCACCACCAACTTGCCAAATAGCGTAAGGGACGTTTTCTTCAACAGAGATCAGAACATGATCAGGTAACTGCAACTTCACCTTCGCAGATTTAACCCATGGCACAGCTGTGATAGCAACGCGAATTTCCTCAGGGTCTAGGTCAAGGATATAATCATTAATGTCAAAGGGCAGTGCGCTTAAAATATCTACCTTATTAACGCGCCAATCTGCTTGTGCAACAGCTTGATCATCCTGATAGACACCCATACTGACATTGCGGACTTTAAGGTCAGTAAAACGTGCAATGGTGGATAGAACACCGCCTTGATTATCAATATAAGACGCGCCGAAATAAAAAACCCAAACCGGAACAAAAAATAAAAAGAATAAAGCTGAAAAGATTTTTATATTACGCTTACGACGTGGCGTAAAACGTCGATTAAATTTATCGGCAATGACCTGTTTTATGTCTGAAAGAAATCGCGATGTTGCCGCGGCTATCTCGGACAAGATGCATCCTCCGTTAAAGTTTGAACCAATTCATCATAGCTGAGACCAATATATGCAGCTTGCTCAGGCACCAGAGAGGTTGGCGTCATACCGGGCTGCGTATTGATTTCAAGGATAATAATGCCACAAGAATCACTCTCATCATAACGGAAATCTGTCCGCGTTACCCCACGACAGCCCAAAATCTCATGCGCTTTTTCTGCATAATCCATCAATTTGTTGTAAATATCACGCGGTAAATCGGCTGGTATAATATGCTGAGATCCACCTGTACTATATTTCGCCTCATAATCATAAAAGCTATTCCCTGACGTAATCTCAGTCACCGCCATAGCTTTTCCATTTAAAACCGAAACAGTAAGCTCTCTCCCCGGGATATATTTTTCAAGCATAAATTGCTTATAAGACGAGTTCTCTAAAAAAGATTTTGGGATTTGTTCAGCGCTTTCTAAAATAAAAATTGCCTTTGATGAGCCCTCTGAGACTGGTTTTAAAACACATGGAAATTCTATGTCATCAGCGCGCGACATAATATCTTTCGGAGATGCCGCAATGCTATGCGCAACAGGCAATCCATAATGCGCCAGCATATATTTTGTGACACTCTTATCCATGGCCAGCGCCGATGCGCGCACACCAGAATGAGAATAGGGAAGCTGTAAACTTTCCAGTAAGCCCTGCACAACACCATCTTCACCATAAGTGCCATGCAACATATTTAAAACTGCATCAGCTTTGAGTTCAATCAGATTTGTAGGCCAGTTTTTATCCGCAGGATCAACCAAATGCGCATCATACCCTAGCCTTATCAATGCCTCATAAGAACCACGCGCACTTACAAGCGAGACCTCTCTTTCGGCTGATGTCCCCCCCGATAAAACAGCGATACGATGATATTTGCGGTTCATGTGTAGAATCATTTATTTTAATGCGTTGGCATTAAGGTATAGGATATTTAAGACAAAAAGGTAAGCCAGAAAAACAAGAAGAATATTCAATTTCTTTTAAGCTATAGAATACCTAATAATCTTTGGCGCATTCTTTCCTGTAGGGCTCGCTTGCTAAGTTGTGGTTTTTCTTGTATTAGTGGTGTCACACCCATAATATTATCGAGCCCTGCTGACATAAGTCCATGCATATCTTGTTGCTGGTTGCCGCCGGACACTCCACCCATAATATTGTTAAGCCCTTGATTTTGCATTGCTAACATAAGCTGGCTCATATTTTGTTGCTGGCTGCCGCCAAACACGCCGCGCATAAGATTCATCATTAATGGCAGCGCAACCATTCCGATACCACCAACGCCAGCGATGCCGCCAGCATTTTGCATCAAAAAGCTCATCAGGTTAAACGGAGGAGGGGGCGGTGGCGCTGCCCCTAAGCCTGTCATATTCATTAAGCCTCTATAGAGCAGATATGCTGTCAAAGCATATGCACCATATGTCCCGGCTGTCGCGGTCTTTGGGTTTTCAGAAGCAAATTTTTGAACGCCTTCAAGGCCCGATGCCATAGCTTTGCCAACAGAGCTTTGGGAAATCTTTTCCTTAACTGCGTCAAGTGCGCCATTTACTAATCTGGAACCAAGTTCACCTGACTTTTTTTCTATGATGTGGTCAATCTGTTTGTCCACAAATGCGCCAGGCCATTTGTCAGGGCGCCACCATGAAGCCTTCTGTTTCTGTGCCGATCCAGCAGCAGCTTTAGTGTCTGTCGTGACTTTATCGACCATGTTGTGTTAAATTGAC